>JAFTUJ010000181.1 GCA_017466305.1 Thermoguttaceae bacterium | reverse complement strand
TTTCCCCGTTTCTCTCCGCTCCCGACTCTTCGCGACGTCGGGAGCGAATTTTCGCCCTTACCGACTCGACTCTTCTAAAGAGCGCGGCGGCCAAACCGGCGGAACCGGCTCCGCTCCCGAGGCGGGCCGCCAAACCGTCGTCATCGCCCCGACGCCCCAAGAAACCTCCAAGTCGGGCGAGCAGCCTTCGAAGGCGTCCGGCGCGATCTCCGGTTTTTCTTCGCCTAAATAAAGCCGTCGCAACGATTTGCAATCTTCAAACGCTTTCGGCCCAATCTTCTCGATTTGGGACAAGGTTCCGAAGTTTACGAACGTCGTCAGCGCCTCGCAACCGGCGAACGCTTCCGCGCCGATCTCCCTCAAACAATTGACTTCGACCCTTTCCAGCGATTTGCAACCGGCGAACGCGCCCGCGGCGACGCTCGACGTCAGCTTAATCGACGTTATCCCCGTCCCGGCGAACGCTCGTTTGCCGCCGACGCCTACGAAAAGTTCGTTCTTCCCGAAGTCAACCGTTTTCAACGCGACGCAACCGTCGAACGCGTAGTCGCCCAAGCTCGGCGTCGAGCTCTCGAAAGTCGCCCGTTCCAGCTTCGTCATTCCGCGAAACGCGCCGGGACCGACGCCGTATATCTCAATACCGCGAAACCTCCCCGGAATAAAGACCTCGCGCGCCTCGCGATCTCGCCAACGAGTAATCCGTCCCGTCCCGGCTTCGTTCCACTCCCATTCGAAATCGCGCGCCGGGCAAAAGAGCGAAACAACGCCGCAACCGCAACAAAGCGCGACGAGCGAAACGATCGCGACGATCGCCGCGACGGTTTTGCGTTGAGAACCGTCGATTTTTTTCCCGCGTTCCGAACCAAATCGCGCGTCGTCCGCCGACGTCGCGCCGCAACCGCGATACTTTTTCATCTTAACCCCTTTCGCAAAAGAACGTTGCGACGCGTCGTTTCGAACTCCTTCAAAACGACGCGTCGTCGCTTTCCAAGAATATAACTTTTGCGCGTCGATTATTCAAGGCGTCCGGCGAAAAAAACGCAAAAAAATAAAAAAGAGAAAAATCGCGCCGCCCGACGCCCGCCTCGTTAAAATCGGCCCAAACGCCGTCCTTTCCGCCGCCCGACGCTCTTTCCGAAGTCGACTCTCCGCCAACTCTCCGCGCCTTTCCGGAGGCGCCAACGACGGCGCGTCGGAAACGGAATTGACGTTCCAACTCTCCGCGCCTTTCCGGAGGCGCCTTCCGCCGTCGTCAAGAGTCGTCAAGAGTCGTCAAGAAACGCAAAAAACGCGACGCTTCCAGCGAAACGCCGCGTTTCTTGAGAGGACGATTGGTCGCCGCGCCGTTCGTTTTGATCGTTAAACGTCGGCGCGGTCAAGTTTTAGGCAAGGCTCCGATTAGCGGAGGAAGTTTTGCAGGAACGTTCCGTTGTCGGCGACGTCGAAGAGCGGACGCGTTTCGCCGCAAGCGTTGGCGCGGGCCCCGCCGCCGAGGTACCAAACGAACCCGGCCGAGACGTTCCAAGTTTCTTCGTCGCGAAGGTTCCCCAAGCCGCGTTCGCTCGGGATAATATACGTCGCGCCGCCTTTGATCGCGAAGGAGTCCGAAAGCGGAGCTTCCGCCGTCGCGCCGACGATCGCTTCTTCCCATTCGGTAACGCCGCCGAAAACGGTCGCTTGCGCGCCTTGATCAAAGTTCGTTCGCAGGAACATCGTATAATAGGAGGTCGCGGTCGCCTTTCCTTCGATCGTCAACTCGTCGTCGAGACGAAGGAAATCGAAATCGTCTTCGTTGAGCGCGAACGCGCCGCGGAAACCGATATCGCAGAGCCCGCCGAACGAATACGACAGTTCCGCGCGGAGTTGGCTCAACTCGTATTGACGATAATAATCTTCGATCAGCGAGTCGTAAACGACGCCCGCCGACCAACCGTCGCAACCGACCGGAGCGCGGAAGAAAACGCCCGCCGTCCAAAAGACTTGCGTTCGCGCGTCTTCCGTTTCAAAACCGTTCGCCGCCGTCCCGTTGAAGTCGAGTTGCGTCGCCCGAGCGCCCGCTTGGACGTTCAACCCGCAGAAGAGCGGTTGCGCGCTTGCCCAGTTGAGCGCGAATTGAGCGCCGAAGTTGCCGGCGTCTTCAAAGTCGAGCGGATTGCGCATCGCGAGGGCGCCCGCTTCGAGCTGAACGTTTTGGAGCAATCCGCAGCAACCCCAATAACCCGGGCAATCGACGTTCGGCGTCGGCTCGCCCCAAAGGTTTTGCCCGTAAGCGGCGGTCGGCGGAACCGCGTTTCCGGCGATCGGAGCGCCCCAACCGTAAAATTGGTTCGGATGATATTCCGCTTGGCCGATGCGAGCGTAAGGATTATTCGACGGGCGCGCCGGTTCCGAAACGCCGCCGTAAAACGCGTTTTGCGAACCGGTTTGGCTCGGTTGACTCGGTTGTCCCGGCGTCGCGACCGGCGCTTTCGGAACGTCTTCGGCGACGATCGACGGCGCTTTGCGCGGTTCCGGAGACGGCGCGGCGGGAGCGACCGGCGCGAGCGGTTCCGGCGCCAAGTCCGTCGCTTGGCTCGTCGTTTCTTCGAGCGGCGCCGTTTCTTCAAGCGGCGCGTCGCTCGGAGCGCCAAGGAGCGTCGGCGAAGTCGGGATTTCTTCAATCGTCCCCGAAAGGTCGGCGGGCGCGGCGATCGGCGCCAAGTCTTCGGTCGGTTCGACAAGCGAGCCTCCGTCGACGAGTTTCGCGCCGAGTTCCGAACCAAGCGTCGCAGGATCGTCGAGCGGAGCCGGCGCCGAGTCCAAAGTGTCAAGGAGTTCCGCGTCGGCGGGCGGCGGCAACAGTTCGTCGTCGACAAGCGGCGTCGAAAATTCCGGCGACGCGACCGGCGCCGGGGTCAACGCTTGCGTTTGACGAATCGGATATTGAGCGCGTTTCCCGCCTTTCGCCGCCGATTTCGCTTTCAAATCGACGATGGCGCGACCGCTCGGGCTCGTCCAAGACGACGAAGCGACCGGAATCGAGTCAAGCTTGCTCGACGAACGCGAAGAGCCGTTTTCGGCGGCGAAACTCGAACCGGCGGCGAGCAAAAGAGCCGCGCAAGCGCCGATCGCGCCCGCTTTTTTCGCTTTCAAAAGCCCCGCCAAAAGTTCCAAAGCGCCGCGACGCGCCGACTGAGCGCCGTTATTCAAAACGCGACCGTTATTTTTTTCCCAATTTCTCAAATCGCTCATAATCATCCTCAACGTTTTTCGACAAGACGTCCGCGAACGGGGCGCAAATGTTGGATAAGTTTTCGCCGCGACGCTCAAAACGTCGGGCCGCGCCGTTGGTTCGGCGACCGTTTTTTCGGAAGCCGCCGAGTCGTTCGCGCTTCCCCTTTTCCTCTTGCGTCGGGGGCGGAAACGAAAGCTCGAGGCGTCGTTACTATTCTTTTCGACCGCGAACCGTCAAACTTTTACAAAATAATCCAAAAAATCGATAAAATCGGAATATTTTAACAATTTTAACAGAACGCCCGCCCGCGTTGATCGCTTCAAGCCGTTTTCCGTTCCCCAACCGCTCCGTTCGACCGCTT
>JAFTUJ010000180.1 GCA_017466305.1 Thermoguttaceae bacterium | reverse complement strand
CGTCTCGTCGCGCTCCGAAGACCGGGAGCTGACGCCGGAGAAGCGGCAGGCGCTCCTTTCGGAGGCGCGCGACCAACTCCGCAACTTTTCGCTCGCCGGGTTCGCGCTCCGGAAACACTTGCAGTTCGTTTCGTTTTATCGGTTCGCGGCGGGAACGCCGGACGAGCGGTTCAACGCCGACCTAACGCGGCGCGTCGAGCGTTGGAAGTCGCGCAAGAATTGAGACGCGGCCGGACGCTGCGCCTTCGACGAGTTGATCGCGCTGATCGAGTCGCACCGAGCCGTCGACGGCGACGTCGGGATTTTGCGGCGCGTCGACGGTCGAATCCAAATTATCGAAGGCGACCGAATCCGGAATCCGCCCGACGCCGGGACTTCCGGCGATTGGGTCGGCGGGGCGAAGGTTTCGCCGCTCGGTCGGCCGCTCCGGTACGCGATTTGGAACCGCAAGCCGTCCGGAGGCTTCGAGTTCGAGCGAACCGTCGACGCGCGTTGGTTCGACTTGCTCGCGTTTACGACGCGGCGCGACCAGATTCGCGGCGTTTCCCTCTTCGCTCCGGCGGTGAAGATGATTTCCTACTTGTACGACGGGCTCGATTTCGCGCTCGCGAAGATGAAGCTCGAGCAGTTTTTCGGGCTGAAAACGACGTTCGAAGACGGCGGGGCCCTCGTCGGAACGCCGACGACCGACGCCGGGGAAATCGGGCGGCAAGCGTCGGAAGTTTTCGGCGGCGACCTCCTGCATCTCGCGCTGAAAGTCGGCGAAGACGCGCAGTTTATGGAGTCGAACAACCCGTCGCAGAACTTTCAAACGTTTTGCGAAAACGTCGTCCGGATGGTTTTCGCGGCGCTCGACGTTCCCTACTCGTTTTACGACGGTTCGAAGACGAATTTTTACGGGGCGCGCGGCGAGTTCGAGCAATACCTCGACACCGTCGAGCGGAAGCAAGCGCCGACGGTCGCGATGTTGAACGAATGGGTTTTCGACTGGTTGGCGCCGAACTGGCTTCTCGACCCGGTCGACCCGCTCGTTTTGCCGGACGGTTGGACGCTCGACGACGTCGCGGCCGATTGCGGTTGGCGCGGCGCGGGGCTCCCGTCTTGGCGGCTCTTCGAGTACGTCAAGGAGGCGCAGGCGGCGATTTCGGCGGGGCTCGTTTCCCCGCTCGCGTTGGCCGACTCGTTCGGCGAGGACATGCGACGCAACATCGCGGAGATCGCCGCGACGCGCGCCTTCGCGAAAGAACGGGGCGTCTTCCTTCCGTTCGGCGAAACGCAGACGATCAACAACGGACTTTGACGACGGAGGTTAAACCGATGGAAACGAACGACTTGCCGACGAACGATTCGTCGCCGAACGACGCCGGCGCGACGACGCGGGTTCGCTTGACCGTCTTGGCGGCGGACGCGCTCGAACGTTGGGGGCTCGGGCGCTTCGCGTTCGAGTTTGCGACGACGCGGCCGCTTCGCGAACGGTTGGCGCTTGATTACGATCACGACGACGGCGCGGTCGTCGGTTACGCCGAAGGGTTCGAGTCGACCGACGACGGAATCTTTTGCGACGCGACGATTTTGGGCGGCCCCGACGCTCCGGCGCGAGCGCGGGAGTTGGCGTTTTGCTTGAAGAACGGCGTTCCGTTCGAAGTTTCGCCGCTCGTCGATTTCTCGACGGCGACGATGGAAAGCGTTCCGGATGGCGCGACCGTTCGGCTGAACGGACGGGAGATCGCGGGCCCGCTCGACGTCGCGAGAGGCGCGACGATTCGCGGCGTCGCGATTTGCCCGCACGGAACCGACCCGAAAACGGCGGCGCTCGTCGAACTTTCGGCGCGGTTGAACAACTGGAAAGAGGAAAAGGAGAAAGAAATGGCCGACGAAAAGAACCCGGGCGACGGGGGGCTAACGGAAGAAAAGAAGAGCGTCAACGCCGAGCTTGAAACGCTGATCGAAGAGTTTGGGCGCGAACGCGGACTCGACTATTACCTCGCCGGAAAATCGATCGAAGAGGCCCGCGCCGAAGATTACGAAGAGCTGAAAGCGTCGCGCAAGAGCGCCGAAGCGGAGAAAAAAGCCGCCGAAGACGGCGCGAAGGAAGCGGAAGAATCGGGCGGCGAAACGGGGGCCGCCGACGGCGCCGGAGCGTCGGGGAACGAAACGAAGAAGGAACTCGAAGCGTTGAAGGCGCTCGTCGAGAAGCAAGGGCGCGAGTTGACGGCGTTGAAAGCGTCGTCGCGTCGCGGCGATTCCGTCGGCGTTTCGGAACCGGTCGTCGCCGACTCCGCGCCGCAACCGAAACCGGCGAACGCGCTCCTTGCGGCGGCGGAGAAGTTCAAGCGGCTCGGAACGACGCGCAAAGGTTGAGTCGAGCGGCGGTTAAGGGGACAGGAAAAAGAAGGCGGAAGAACTGAGCTTGATGACTTCGTTGGACGTCTTGAAGGTCAACAACTCGGAGGAACTTGTCGGCTTGATCGAGGACGTCGTCGCCGAGATTCCGGAAATCGACTTTTTCGCCGCGTCGCCGGTCGAGAAAAATTCTTATCAAACGTTGACGCTGGACGGTTTGCCGTCGACGGCGTTCCGCGAAACGGGGACGCTCCGCGAGTTCCAAACGGGAACGCTCGGGACGCGCCAAGTCGCTTGCAAATATCTCGACGCGTCTTGGACGCTCGAACAGGCGGTCGCGCAACAGTCGGACTGGGGCGAGGATTTCGCGAAGGCGCTTCAACAGCGAACGCACCTCAAAAGCGCGTTTTACACCCTTGCGAAGCAGATTTGGCGCGGCGTCGCCAACGACGCGAACGGCTTCGTCGGGCTGAACGCTTTCGTCGACGCGGTTCTCGACGAGGACTCCGGAAACCGCTCGATGGTCGTTCGAGCGAACGCCGACGCGGCGGGCTCCGACGGTTCAACCGTGTACGCGGTTCGAACCGGAATTGACTCCTGTCAACTCGCTTGGGGCTCGAAGGGCGCGTTCGACGAAGGCGAAGTCGTCGAACAGCTCCTTTACGACCGCGACGCGTCGGGGGAAACGCCGCGAACGTCCGGCGCTTGGCATTACGCGCAAAAGCTCGGCGGCTGGGTCGGGCTTCAAGTAACGTCGAAGTTCGCCGCCGGGAAGATTGAGGGGCTTTCGGCGACGTCCGGTTTGACCGACGACTTGCTTTATCAACTCTTGGAGCGGTTCCCGGCGAGTATGAAGCCGCAAGGGCTCTTTATGTCGAAACGCTCTTGGGCGCAACTTCGCCGAAGTCGAACGGCGTACAACCCGATCGGCGCGCCCGCGCCTTACGTCGACGAGTTCGAGGGGGTGAAGATTT
>JAFTUJ010000020.1 GCA_017466305.1 Thermoguttaceae bacterium | reverse complement strand
GTAGAATTCGCGTTCGCCGGCGTTCGAGCAACCTTGGTACCAGATGGCGCCGCGGATCGAGTAATTTTTCCAAGGCGCGAGCATCGCGTTGTACATGCCGCCGCATTTGTCCCAATCTTTAGCGCCGTCGCGGGCCGCGAGGAGCTTTTTGCCGACTTCGACCGTTTCCGGAACTTCGTTCCAACCGGCGTCCGGAATCCAGCTGTTGATGTTCGAACCGCCCCAGTTGGAGTCGATCAGGCCGACCGGAACGTTCAGCTCTTTGTTGAGACGAACCGCGAAGTGGAAGCCGCAAGCGGTGCAGTCTTTTTGGACGCCGTCCTTGCAGACGCGCCAACCGTTCGTCGCGAAGTCCTTTTGCTCTTCGGACTTAATGACGTGATGCGCGCGGTTGAAGCGAATGAAGCTGAAATCGCCGTTGATTTCGGCTTCGGTGCAGGAGAGGCGCGGTTGGCCCCAAGAGTTGAGCGGCTGCTCCATGTTCGATTGGCCGCTGCAGATCCAAACTTCGCCGACGAGAACGTTCGAGAAGGCGACTTTGTTTTTGCCTTCGACGACGAGGTCGCGCGCTTCGAAGGACGCCGGTTGCGCCGGGAGATAAACTTTCCAAGCGCCGTCTTCTCCGGCGGTCGCTTTCGCGGTCGTTCCGGCGAAGGTAACGGTAACTTGCTCGCCGGCGTCGGCCCAACCCCAAACGCAGATCGGTTTGTCGCGTTGGAGAACGGCGGCGTCGCCGAAGCACTTCGGAAGGGTGACGTCGGCGCGGGCCGAGGTCGCGAACGTCGTCAGCGCGAGCGCGGCGGCGAGGAACGAAAGGAGCGTTTTTTTCATTGAGGAACCCTTTATTCGGTGAAAACGGATAAATTGGGGAGAATGTAACGTTGTTTGCGCTTCCGAGACCGTCGAGACGGCGACCGAAAGCGCGGTTATTCGGCGGAGGACGGCGACTCGTTCGGCGACTCGTCCGGTTGCGGCGCGGCGCCGAGTAAAAACGTTTGGAACGTCGCGCTCTCGTGGGCGAGTCGGCGGATTTTCGCGCGGTCGACCGGATCGGCGTCGGCGGGTTGCGCTTCCGGGCTTGCGGGTTGCGTCGACTTTGCGGCCTCTTCGGCGGCGAGGCGGCGCGCTTCGGCGATCATTTTCGGCGTCTCCGCGTCGAGATAACGGCGATACCAAGCGACCGACGGGAGTTCGACGCGAGCCCAATAATCGACGGGAACGACTCCGGCGCCGACGTCGAGACAACGGGCGAACGCCGCTTCGAAGAAGGCGCGGGCGTCGGCGTCGGTCGCGGAACCGAGTCGGCGCGACGCTTCCCGAACGACGCCGGCGGCCAACGTCTCGAAACGCAAGAGGAACGGCCAAAAACGCTCCTCGTAATCGCGGTCGGAAAGGTATTTTAGGAACATCGGTTGATTTTGAGCGCGAAAAACGGCGTCGTGGAGGGGAACGCGTCGCGAGCGAGGGCCGGATTTGCGGGGAAAACGAGGCTCGACTCGGCGAAAAAAAAGCGCGTATTAATATTAATGACAAAACCGGCGAAACGGTCGGCGAAACGGCGCTCCGAACGCGGCGCGACGTCCGGGATTTTTAGGCGGCGAACGCGAAAAACGTCGACGCCGAAACGACAAACGACAGTATAACGGAAGCGCGGCGCGATTTCAAGGATTTTCGCGGATTTTTTCTCTTTTTTCGCCGATTTTGCGCGTTTCGACGGCGGGAAGTCGGGCGACTCGGCGGTTTGGCGAAACTTTGCGGCTTGCGACGGCGACAAACGCGGCGGTTTTCGCGGGAAGAAAAGGCGGCGCGGCGTTGTCAAACGGTCGCGAAGGGGTATAATGGGAGGGAAACGATTAGACCCGGCTAAGTCGGCGGCGACTTGACGGCGGCTCGGCGGAGCGAACGGCGATAAAATGGCGAAACGAGGTACAAAATGACGACGCTAAATTTTAACGTAACGGGAATGACGTGCGCGGCGTGTTCGGCGCGAGTCGAAGCGGCGATTCGGCGGCTTCCGGGCGTTGCGGACGTCGCGGTCGGCTTGCTGACGAACTCGGCGCGGGTCGAGGGGGACGTCGAGCCGTCGGCGGTCGTCGCGGCGGTCGAGCGGGCCGGGTATCGGGCGACGTTAAAGAGCGCAAACGGCGGAAGCGGCGCAAACGGCGGAGATAAGGCGGTCGGCGCAAGCGGCGCAAACGGCGGAAATAGCGGAAATAGCGGAAACGGCGCAAGCGGCGGGGATAAGACGGTTGGCGCAAGAGGCGAACGCGGGGCGAAGTTTGATGATAAAAACGGTTTTGACGGCGGCCCGGAAGCGGCGCAAGAGCGGGAAGCGGCGGCGCGTCGGCGGCGAACGATCGTCGCGGCGGTTTTGCTAATTCCGCTTCTTTACTCGGCTTGCGGCGTCGGAATGTTCGGATTTCCTTTGCCGGGCGTCGTCGCGAACCCTCTTGGACGCGGGCTCTTGCAACTCCTCTTGACGGCGGCGATTCTCGGCGTCGAGCGGCGGTTCTTCGTCGACGGTTGGGCGAGTTTGCGGCGCGGGGCCCCGACGATGGACGCGTTGGTCGCGACCGGTTCCGGCGCGTCGTTCGTTTTTAGCGTCGGCGCGCTCTTCGCGGCGGCGGACGCGGCGGACGAAGACGCGTCGAACAAGTTTGACGGAAGCGCCGATTTTGCCGCCGACGCCGGTTCTGCCGCCGACGCCGGTTTGGCGGATAACGCCGGTTTCGACGGCGACTTGGACGGCGACTTGGACGGCGACTTGGACGGCGAAACGACGCCGCGTTCGAAAAAACGCCGCTCGAAGAAACGTCGTCGCGACGGCGAGTCGGCGGAAGACGGCGGCGACGACGGCGGGCCCGCCGCTTCGGCGAAAAAATGCCCGAACTGCGAGAAAAAGGCCGCGTCGAAAGGGCTCGAACGCTTCGGCGAACTGACGTTGACGAAGCCGACGCTCCGCGCGCTCGCCCAAATGGGATACGCCGAGCCGACGCCGATTCAAGCCGGGACGATTCCGCGCATTCAAGCGGGCGTCGACTTGATGGGACAGGCGAAAACCGGGACCGGGAAGACGGCGGCGTTTATGATTCCGATCGTCGAGTTCGTCGACGAATGCGAACCGGTCGACGCGCGGATTCCGTCGCCGCTGGCGTTGGTCGTTTTGCCGACTCGCGAGCTGGCCGTTCAGGTGCGCGACGAAACGAACCGCTTGGCGCAGTTCCGCGACTTGAAGGTCGTCGCCTGTTACGGCGGAAAGCCGATCGCGTCGCAGGTCGAAAAATTGCGGCGCGGTTGCGATATTCTCGTCGGAACGCCGGGCCGAATCATCGACTTGGCGAACCGCGGCGCGCTCTCGCTCGGGAAAGCGCGTTGGGTCGTTCTCGACGAAGCCGACCGCATGTTGGACGTCGGGTTCCGCCCGGACGTCGAGCGGATTTTGCGGATGACGCCGAGTTCGCGGCAGACGCTCCTCTTCAGCGCGACCCTCGCCCCGCCGGTCGTTCGGTTGGCGAAGGCGTATATGCGCGACCCGGAATCGCACGACTTCAGCCAAAAGAACGTTTCCGCCGACACGATCGAGCAATTTTACTTGACGGTCGACCAAGGGCGCAAGTTCGACGCGCTCGTTAAGTTGCTCGAGTTGCAACAGCCGCGTCAAGCGATCGTTTTCTGCCGAACGAAGCGTTGCGTCGACATGATCGGCCGCCGTTTGGAAGCGCGTTTCCCGGGCGTCGACGCGATTCACGGCGACTTAGCGCAAACGAAGCGCGACCGCATTATGTCGAACTTCCGTCAAGAAAAGACGAAAATTCTCGTCGCGACGGACGTCGTCGGGCGCGGCATCGACGTGTCGAGCGTTTCGCACATCGTCAATTACGACGTCCCGCAATACTGCGACGATTACGTTCACCGCGTCGGTCGGGCCGGGCGAATGGGGCGCGAAGGCGTCGCGTTCACGTTGGTTACCGCCGCCGAGGGCGCCGAGCTGACGCGCATCGAAATCCGCATCGACCGCTTGCTCGAACGGATGGAACTGCCCGGCTTCGAAGCGTACTCGAAGCCGGTCGAGGGGCCGGGCTCCTCCGCCGAACCGGAGCGTTTCGAGCGGAAACCGGTCTTCGGGAAGACGATTCGCCGAGCGCGTCGAGCGCTTTAAACGGCGGCGACTTTGCCGGTTTTGACGTTTCGGACGTTGGAACCCGTCGCGTTCCGTCGAGCGTTTGACGTTTAACGGCGGCGGTTTTGACGGTTTTGCCGCCGAGACGAGCGACTTAGCCGGTTGGGGCTTTTTAAACGTCGAACCCGGCGCGTCGCGGTTCAACGTTTCGACGTCGGCCGGCGGCGACTTTGCCGGTTTTGACGATTTTTAACGGGAAAAACGTCGCGTCGAGCGTTCTTCGGCGCG
>JAFTUJ010000179.1 GCA_017466305.1 Thermoguttaceae bacterium | reverse complement strand
GGTCGCTAACTCCGCCATTGTCATGATCGTAAATATCGAAATCACGTAGTCTTGGGAAATCATAAAGCGACGTTATGACGCTATCGGTAATCGGCAAGTCTTGCGCGGCGGCAATAAAAAGCCGAAATGACTCCATGAATTCCCACGCGTCGTTATACGACATCTCGGCGAGATTTTCGTTTCCGTAAAATGTTACACCTTGTAAATCACCGTCGGAAATACGAAAGTAAACCGGCCAATATCCCGAAGCGACGTTTACCGTTCCAATTTCACTGGTCGTCGCCCAAGAGCCGTTGGCTAAACGAATTACGACCAGTTGACCGAGTTTTCCGCCGGCCGCCGTTATCGTTCCGTTCGATTCAACCTTGCTCAAAAAACCGTAAGCGAAGAGCCAACAGTCGTAAACGCCGGGGTCGGGAAGGTCGAAAAGTCCAAGCTCATAATAGGTTAGCGAAAAACCGGATGGAGACGACGACGCGTAACCACAATAGTCGCGAGCAAGCGCCTCAAGCGACTTAAACGCGACGCCATCGGTCGCCGTCAACATAATTCCGGCGTTTTCGTCCGCCGACTCTTGCGCGCGGATCGGCGAGAAGGTCGCGAGGAAAAGCGCGAAAAAAGTCCATAAAATTAACGATTGTCGCCGCATAGTATCGCCGCCGTTAAAAAAAGAAGGGAAACGACGCTCGCCAAAATGTAAAGCGTCTCAAAATAAAGCATTGTCGTCGTTAACCTTTGTAAAGAATCCAAGCGCAAAGTAGCCCGATAAGAGCCCAAACCGAGCAAACGAGCGCATATAAAAGTTGTTCCGGAAGAAGTTCCGTTTCCATCTTAAAACGGCGGCTCGCCGTCCTCCTCGTCGTCTTCGAACGGATTGCCGATATTATCGTCGGCGAACCCATAAACGTTTTTGTTGTATGATTTAAGAAGCGTCGCTTCTTTCGTAAAACTCATCTCGTCGAACTTTTGTATCAACAGCCGACGCGTGAACGGATCCATTTTGTCGAACGCTTCGTAAAGTTCGCGGTTGCTTTGGCGCACCTCGTCGGAGAAGCTCTTGCCCCAATAATCGCCGCTGATATACGCCTCGCGGAGCGCTTCTTGTTCGGTTATAATCCGTTGATGTACAACGTTTTCGAGGTCTTGGCGAGCGCGTTCTTCGCGAAGTTCGCGCGGCGTGCGCAGACGATATGGACTTTCGTGTTCCAAGTCGAGGTATTCCGACGTATCGATTCTACGCTTAACTTTCGGTTTTTTTTCTTTTGACGACGCGGCGCCGTCGGCCTTCTTCTCCTCTTTGACAGTCGCTTGGGCTCCGCCGGAAGTCAATTCGCGGAACTTGTTTAAGCCAGTCGAGATTGCGAGTAATGCGATAGCGAGTAATATGCCGCGACGCGCCCAAGCTTGCATCTTCGGAGCAATTTCGTCGTACGCTTCGACCGCAAGGTCGCCGTCGCGAAGTCGGGACCGCGCGATCGCGGCGGGACCTTTCTCTTGCATCGCTAAATTAAGCCAAGTAACCCCGCTTAACGAATAAGCGCCGTCAAGAATAACTAAATCGCCGTTTGCGTTATAACCATAAGTAAAGAGGTTATACTGATTGCCAATAACATAACGCACGCTTCCGTCGGATTGTACGTAACCATAATCGGAAAGATTATCGCCAGTGCGAAGACGTGTAACGGAAAGAAAAACCCCGTCGACGTTGTTCCAGCCAGGCGGCTGAGGTTGAGGACGATTGAATTTAAAAACATACATAGGGGCGCCGTCGTAAAAACTTAACCCTAAACGCTCGGTTCGTTTCGACTCGTCGTAAAATTCCGCGAAAACGTTCGAAGTCGTTATCGCTAAGACGCATAACGCCAAAACAGTTAAGATGTTGCGCATCGGTCGCCCCCTTTTATACGCTATCAGCTGCGGAACAGGAACTGTTTCGCGTACCCATAGCCGAGCTTCAGGACGAGAACAGAACCGGCGATCAACAAGCCCATCTCAATCCACGGCCCGAGCGAACTTTGCAGATTACCCAACACCGAATCGGCGGTCGGCCAATTCGTCGTCGTCGATTCTTGCGCCATCGCGGAAACGCCGTAAGCGCAAGAGCCGACGGCGAGCGCGCAAGCCGAGCCTTTCGAAGCGAGTTTCGAGCCGTTGCGCTTGACGTAAGTCCAAGCGCTAGAAGCGGTTTCACGAAATTTTTTCGTAACGTTCATTGTTATTTCTCCTATCGTTTTGAGAAAGTGTAAAAAACCCGAGCGCAGTACCCGAACCAGTACAACGCCGTGCCGAGGGAAAAACCAAAGGCTAAAAATTGCGCCATATCGGACGCAAGTTTAGGTTCCATTAAAACGGAATCCTTTCGTAAGGTCTGCTTTCGTCGGCGGTTGCGAGCATCTCGAGAACCGGGGCGTCGCATTCGCCGTTTTTCATTATGTCGTACTCCGCTCGTTTGCGGAGGTAATCTTTGTAAAGCTCCGGAATCGCGTCGTTTACAGCTTGTAAAACAAAAATTTGGAATTCGTCTAGAGTCATCGTCGATACCTCGTTATCGTATGCCGTCGCGGAACTTAGGCAACCTAACGCTTGCTTGACAAGGAGCCGTTTGTCGATACGTTTCGAACGGTCGCGAGTCAGCGGAACCGACGACTTGCGGCCTTGGCAGAACGCCGACTCGAACGCAAATTGAACCCATTCCCACTCTTGCGAAACGTCTTGTTTGTTCTCGCGGCCCCGCACTTTCGGCGTTTTCAGAATCCGGAACCAGCGCCGCGTTACGTAGTCGACCACGTCCGGCATACGTTCGGCGAAGTCCTCGACCGTTTGTAAGTCGAAGTAATTCAACGCTTCCCGCTTGAACCGGAACTCGATTCGCGTCAAGCCGTACTCGTCGGCGCCGTCGAAAAGCGGGTTCAAATCCTCGAGTTTTTGTTCGTCGCGCTTGTCGAGGCATTCTTTTAACTTATCGTATATCGCGACTTGCAACGTCGAACCGCCGCGAAGCGATTGAAGCGTCAAACCGTCGTCGACGTTGCGATCCCAGCGGTTCCACTGACGGACGCGGGCGACAATTCGGCCTTCGTCGAACGCTTTCGCGACCCAATCGAATTTCGTCGCCAAAGTAACTTGCATATCGACGCGACCGAGAATCTCTTTTGTAACGTCAAGACCGATAACGTTTAGGAGTTCTCTAACTTCGTTGTTAACGTCGACCAAATCGCGACCGAAAAGCGCTTCGTAACCGAAACGAGCCCGGACGGCGGGGTATTTGTCTTTCGGGTTATTGTGAATTAAAAGGGTAACGCCGCCGCGTTGCAAACGGAAGCGAAATCGAGGTTTACCGCCGCGGCCGCCGGTTCCGGTCGGGGCGATAATCCAGGGTTGACCGTTCAAGAAGACAATTTCCGGAAGCGGGTCGGAGCAACGGTCGTAACTTTCGGCGGCGCGGGCTTTATATTCGCCGAGTTCTTCGAAGAACTCGTTCCGTTCCGCGAGGTTGCCGT
>JAFTUJ010000019.1 GCA_017466305.1 Thermoguttaceae bacterium | reverse complement strand
GACGTTCTCGCGGACGGTCGCGTCGAGGTCGAGCTCCGGCTCTTGAGCGACGTATTTGCAGGTCATCCCCTTGACGAACTTGACTTCGCCGTCGATATCCTTGTCGATTTGCGCCATAATCTTCAAGAGGGTCGACTTCCCGGCGCCGTTTTCGCCGACGACGCCGATTTTCGCGCCGTAATAGAAGGAGAGGCTGATGTTTTGGAGGATCGTTTTGTCTCCGAATCGCTTCGAAACGCGATTCATTTCAAAGATAAAATGCGGCGCCATCGTCGGGGTTCCGTTCGTTGTTTTACGGGGTGAGCGAAGCAAAATGTCGAAGGCGCGTCGGCGTTTCGAAGCGAAAGCGGTCCGAGCGCGAACTCAAGGGGAAAGCCGCGCTTTGCGACTTCCCGCCGCTTTTATTATAACCGAAACCGACGCTCGTCCAAGGGGGCGGGCGTTATTTTTTTGAAAACGCGGCGACGGAACGCAACCGGAATAAAACCGGAATAAAACCGGAATAAAACGGAACCGCTCGAGCGGGAACGCCGGCGAAACGAAGCGCGTTTGAAAATTTTGAATAATGGCGCTTGATTTTGGTGATCAAAGAGGCGACGAGGCGGGGGAAAAGGAAGTGTTTTTGATTTTTAGAAAATAGCGCTAACAATCGAGTAGCAAAAAGAAAACGGCGAAACGGTCGCGTTGACGGGCGTCGTTTTTCGGATATAATATTAATAACGGTAAAAACGACCGATAAAACGGCGTCGACGCGACGCGGGTGCGCGGCGTTTCCGACCGTTTCGCGGTTTCTCTCGACATTTTCTCCATTTCTCCGTTCAAAACGACCAACGAACGACAAAGGACGACCCGATGAATTACTCCGAAAGCAAAGCGGCGGCTTTTTTGCAAGATTACGCGCGGCAGGTCGCGACCGATTTGATGCGCTCCAATTTCGAGACGCTGGCGAAAATCGCCGGGTTGATCTTGGCGACGAAGAAAAACGGGAAGCGCGTTTACACGGCGGGGAACGGCGGGAGCGCGGCGACGGCGTCGCATATGTGCAACGACTTAATGAAGGGCGCCCGCGTTCTCGGTCGCGAAGGTTTCCGCGCCGTCTGCTTGAACGACTCGACGCCGATCGTAACCTGTTTGGCGAACGACTTTGCGTATGAAGACATTTACTCGATTCAGCTGCGAACGTACGCCGACCCGGGCGATTTGCTGATCGTTTTTAGCGGGAGCGGGAACTCGCCGAACATTGTGAAGGGGCTCCAAACCGCGAAGGAAATGGGGCTGACGACGGTCGGTTTCGGCGGGCGCGACGGCGGGAAAATGAAGGCGTTTTGCGACGAAATCCTGATCGCGCCGACCGACTCGATGGAGCAGCTCGAAGATATGCACATGCTGTACGAACACGCGATCGTATCGCTGATGCAAAAAGTCGCGCCGTTGAACTTCGACGTCGAAGTTTTGCGCTATCGCAAGGCCGGAACGAAGATTAAGGCGGCGTTTTTCGACTTCGACGGGACGGTCGCGACGTTGCGTCAAGGTTGGCAAGACGCGGTGACGGCGGAGGCTTGCGCGACGTTGGCGGAGATTCCGGGCGTTTCGGCGGCGGACGTCGAGCCGATCGTGCGGGCGTACATCGAGAAGGAGACCGGGCGCCCGATGATCGCGCTCGGCGAACACTTGGCGGAGGAGGTCGCGAAGCGCGGCGGAACGCCGAAAGCGCCGATCGTTTACAAGGAGGAATACGACGTCGTTCTCGACCGCTTGGTCGCGGCGAAGTTCGCGGGGCTTGAAAGCGGCGAAAAGACGGTCGACGACTTGGTTTTGCCGGGTTTGGTCGCGTTTTTGGAGCTGTTGAAGGCGAACGGCGTCGCGCTCTGCTTGGCGAGCGGAACCGACGAAAAACGTCTAACGGCGGAATGCGAACGACTCGGCTTGACGAAGTACTTCGATCAAGGGATTTACGGCGCCCGCGAAGACGGAACGCCTTGCGAAAAGAACGACGTCTTGAAGGCGCTTCTTGAGAAAAACGGCTGGAGCGGCGACGAGTTGGTCGGTTTCGGCGACGGCGGTTTCGATATGGCGGCGGTCAAGGCGGTCGGCGGATACGCGGTCGGCGTCGCGTCGAACGAAGCGGAGCGGGTCGGCGTCAACGCGCATAAGCGCGGGTTCCTGCTGGACGCCGGGGCGGACGCGATCGTTCCGGATTTCGCGTATCCCGAGAAACTTTGGGCGTTTTTGAACCGTTGAGCGCGAACCGCGAACCGTTAAGCGGCGACGGTTTGTCGCTAAAACGGTTTGGCGTTAAAACAGTTTGGCGTTAAAACGGTTTGGCGTTAAAACGGTTTGGCGCTAAAACGTTGGCGTTGAAACGCTCTCAACGGCGCCGACGGCGTTAAGAGCGGCAGTTTGCGTCGGTTTTAACGCCGTTCGTTTGGGCGGCGAGCGTAAACCGTCGCGCAAAAACGACTTGCGTTCTTGGCGGGCGAAGTTTCGGGGAGAGGAAAACGAAGCGTCCTCGATTGGCGGCGTCGCGTCCCGCGGACGTTGCGGCGTTAAGGTTTGGGGGACGCGGGGCGCGAAATTGCGGTTTAAAAACGCGCGGCGTCGGCTCCGTTTGCGAGCGCGGCGACGGTTTCGTCGGGGGAATCGGGTTGAACGTTGGGGCGGGGATTTAGGCGATTCGGAGCCGTCGACGGCGGTTTGAACGTCGTCTCCGCCCCCTTGAAATTGGAAATTGGAAGGCGCGTTGTCGTTGATTGGCAAAGACTTAACCGCCTAACTAAGAAAGGAGCCGCGCGTGGGTCGCGACGTGTCGTTCAACGAATGGAGCCTTGCGGGGCGCCGCCTTTGCTCCTGGATAAATTTTATCAACGAGAAAACTTTAGGGGATCCCCGCGACGACGTTTGGTTTGATTTCGATTCTAAAAAACTGGAAATCGGATTTAGGCCTAAAAAGGGCGTTTTTATCGGCGAAGTGCGCGAATGGCGGAACGAAGAAAATTGTTTCGATTTCAAACGATTTTTGGACTATTACAACGAACTTGTCGAAAACGAGGTTTTCGTTGAAACGGAAGCGTCCGAAACGCCCGAAACGTTGGGGTTTCCTTGCCGGGAGTATGTCGTCGCGACTAAAAAGGCGCGCGACGAATACGCGAAGAGAGATTGGGGGAGCGTCTTTTTTCTAATGAACGAGACTTTCGACGTCGGAAAATACGTCGCGGAAGCCGACTTGGAAAAAGAGCTGCCGGAATTTCCGGTCGTTATCGATTCGCTCAAAAACTTTGCCGCGTTTGAGTCGGAACAGGCGTTGGGCTCTTATTTTGACGCTTGGATTTACGTTGCGGAAACGTTGTTTTTGCGAATCGCGCCGGAAGCGCGCAAAAAGTTTCAAACGTCGACGTTCGAAGAGTTGGGCGCGAGCGTCGTTTGTTTGAGCCGAGGATGGAAACGCGTCTATTTCGCGACCGACGGCGTCGAGCTCGATTATCCCGTCGTTTGCGGAACGCTGTTAAGCG
>JAFTUJ010000178.1 GCA_017466305.1 Thermoguttaceae bacterium | reverse complement strand
AGCAAAAAACTTGCGTTCAAAGCAGCGCGGTCTGATGTGTGTTCCCGATGCGATTGAAGCAAACATGTTCACTCTTGTTAAAAACCACGTTAACGGCTATTTTACCGATGACGCCTGCGAAGGTATTTGCGGAAAAGAGAATGATTATGAAACGCCGATAATGAAGATTGAAAAAAGCGGCGGAAATAGACGGCCTGTCGCGCAAACCGGAAAACGTCTCCTCAACGCCGGGGCGACGAACGACTTTGAACGCGTCAGCCGAGCGCGTCGCGACGCCGCGAAAGGAGCGGCGCCGGTAAAACGGGAAACGCCGAGAAACTTTAACGGCGGTTCTCCCGCTTCCGCGTCGGAGAAAAAAGAACGGACGACGGCGATTTCGCCCGAAACGCTCGCCGGATTGAGCGCGGACGAGCGAAAAATCGTCGATTTGGTCGGCGCCGATCCGGTTCCGATCGATCGCGTCGTTCGCGAATCGGGGCTTGGCGCGGCGAAAATTGTCGGGTTGATCGCGGCGTTGGAGTTCAAGAAGATTCTTTGCCGACGCGAGGGGAACGCCGTTTCGCGTCGTTGACGCAAAAATGTTAAGGCAAAACCGCAAACGTCGGAAAAAAAAAACGGAAAAATAGGCGTTTAGGAAGAGCGGCGTTCTTTAAGAAGTTTGTTAAAAATAGGGGAAATAAACGGAATAGCGCGATTAGGCGAAAGGCCCGCTTCTTATTTTGGGGAAATAGGTTAAAATACAACGGTTGGAACGGCGGGCGGTCGCCTGTTTTGGGAAAGCGTCGCCTCGATCGACGCAAGAACGACGGCGCGAGTCGCGCTTATTAGAAATATATTGCGCTAATGAATTATCGAGCAGTTTTTGTTTTTTTAAGCGCCGTCGCTTTCTTTCTTGGCGGCGGAATGCTTTTTTGTATGCTTTGGGGATGCAAGGCGCTTGGGGGCGATTGGCGTTGGGAAGCGCGCGGCGTCGAGGGGCTTCTGATGGGCGCGGCCACTTCCTTTGTCGTTGCGTTTTCATTTTATTGGTTCGGACGCGGCGCCAACTCAACGCGACTTTTTCGCAAAGAAGCGATTGCGATCGTTGCGTTTGGATGGATTTTAGCGATTTTTTTAGGCGCGACGCCCTATTTATACGCCGCCGTCGAGTTGCGACCGGGCGTCCCGGCGACTTTTGCCGACGCGATTTTTGAGTCGGCGTCCGGGTTCACAACGACCGGCGCGACCGTTTTCGGCGAGTTGGAGAATCCCGCGTCGTTGCCGCGAACGATACTCGTTTGGCGGTTTGCGACTCACTTCTTGGGCGGTTTGGGGGTAATGTGCTTTTTCGTCGCGCTAATCGGACACGGCGCTAATGGAAAAGCGATTATGAAACTGGAACGCGGCGCTTCCGGAAATATGCCCGTCGCCAAAATGCGGGAATTGGCCTTCACGCTCTTTAAGATTTATGTGTCGCTAAACGTTCTTTGCGCGTTATCTTTTTTGTGTTGCGGAGCGTCTTTTTTGGACGCCGTCGCGCATGCCTTTTCGACCGTTGCGACCGGCGGTTTTAGCTCTCGAAACGCGAGCGTCGCTTACTTTGCGACCGATCCGAATGTTAATAGCGCCGCTTTTGAATTAACGGCGCTGTTTTTTATGGTTGTCGCGTCGACGAATTACGGGCTTCTTTATTGGGTCGCGCTTAGAAAACCAAGAAAATTGTTTCAGGATACCGAATGGCGAACGTATTTGGCGATTTTAACTTTGGCGATTATCGCGACGTTTAGTTTCGGATGGTTCAAGGGCGATTTTAAGAAAACGCCGGTTGGCGAAGTCGCGTCGGTTGGCGAAATTGCGTCGGTTGGCGAAGTCGCGTCGGTTGGCGAAATTGCGTCGGTTGGCGAAGTCGCGTCGGTTGGCGAAATTGCGCCGGTTGGCGAAATTGCGTCGGTTGACGAAGTTGCGTCGGTTGGCGAAGTCGCGTCGACCGAAGGGGAAGCGAAGGTTGCCGAACGCGACGTCGCGGGCGCGGCGCCGGCTTTTCCGCAACTTTCCGGCGAGTTGACAACCGAGAACGGGCGCTTTGCGATAAATAGGAAGAACGCGAAGAACGCGGGGAGCGCGGAGAATGCGGGGGAAGCGCAAAATGGAGAAAACGTCGCGACGATCGAAAAAGCTAACGAAGAAAACGCGTCGGAATCTTGGCTTGCTTCGCTTCGGCTCTCGGCGTTTACCGTCGTTTCGTTGGCGTCGGGGACGGGCTTTGCCGCGACGCGGTACGAACTTTGGAACGCGACGTCGCTTTGCATTTTGGCGTTCGTTATGTTTTGCGGCGGTTGCGCGGCTAGCACGGCCGGCGGCGCGAAAATTTATCGAATTTGTCTGCTGGGAAAAGCCATTTTGCAAGGCGTCGAACGAACGCATAGCCCGAACGTGGTGCGCGCGACCCGTTATAACGGGGAAAATTTAGAGCGCGACGTTTTGAATTCCGTTGTTATTCATCTAATAACGTTGACGGTTTTGATTTTAGGGTTGACGTTGGCGACCCTCGCTCTGGAACCGGACGCGCCTTGGGCCGACGCGCCTTCTCCGCAAATCGAAAAGTTAACCGACATGTCGGGAGCCGCGCTTTCGATGCTTTCCAACGTCGGGCCCGCTTTTGGCAAGATGGGCGCTTTAGAGAATTACGGCTTTCTTTCCGCGCCGACAAAATTACTGTACAGTTGCGCGATGTTGGTCGGACGTTTGGAAATTTGGATCGTTTTATCAGTTTTTGTTCCGGGATTTTGGCGGCGAAACTGATGGCTCGGCGACCGGCGAAGGGACTCGGCGCAAAATAGTTATCGTCGCGCCGGATTCTTGGTTCGGCGCAAAATAAATTTCGTCGCGTCGGGCTCTCGGCGCGTCGCAAAATAATTTTTCGTTGCGCCGGGAGCTTGGTTTAACGTCAAGCGATTTTTGTCGCGCCGCGTTCTAAATCGGCAAAGCCGGCGCGTTGGAGCGCCGCGTCGACTTTGCGATAAAAGGCGTTCGGGCGCCGAATTGCCGAAAAGTCGCGCTTTTAGAATTTAGTGCGTTCGGCTTTCAAAACTTGCTCGACGAGACGGGCCGTCTCTTTCGGAATCGCCGGGCTCGTTTTCGCAAATTTCAGGGCGACGGAGTCGATTTCGCGCAAAATTTTCGTTCGGACGCGCCAAAGCCCGTAAACGAGCGCGACCAACGCGTATCCGAGAAGCGTCGTCGCAAGCGTCGCCGCCAAAATCCCGAAAGCCAAAATGCTGAACGCTCCCCAGAACGTAATGTTTTCGGCGGCGTGCAGGGTTCGAGCGCGACTCGGTTTTTCCGGCGAACGACGTTCGGCGACCGCTTGCGCTCCGGCGCGCAACGCCAACGCGACCGAGGAAACGTCGCGGCGACCAAGCGTGTCCGGGCTCAACAGAATCTTATTTTGCGCGGCGACGTATTCGTTCTGCATATAATTTTCGCTCTTGACGACTTCGACGTCGGTCAACTCGACCTCTTTCAAGAAAGCGGCGAGCGCGACGTCGGAAGCGACTTCGGCGTCGACGTCGGTCAGGCGACGAACGCAACGGTCGGCGCGGATTTGCGAAAACCAACCGGCGCAAAAAATCGGGAGCGCGGGAAGTGAGTAGACGACGGCGAGCGCGTTCGCGCTTAAATTTTCGAGACTCATGTTGTTCTTTCTAACGAATATCTTCTTTTTGCGCGTCGCAAGAACAGGTTTTAGCGACGCGCAATTGATTGTTGACGTTTGCTTGAATTTTGATTGAAATCGTGTCGCGACGGCGACCGACAAACGTCAATTACGAAGAGAACGCAACGTTAGAAAGAGGGGGCGCGAAGCCGATTGGCAGTCCCAAAAAGAACGAAAAACCGCCGACGAAAGGCCGGACGCGGCGAACGGAAAGGCGCGAACGAACGAAGATTTCGCCGAACCGGTCGACGATGAAAAATCGTCGCCGCCGAGTCGTCGCCGCGTCGAGTCTTGAACGCGTCGGGGGGCGCCGAGTAAAGACGCTTCGAGAAACGCCGACGTCGGTTCGGCAAGGTCGCTAAAAGCGACGGCGCTTTCCGAGTCGAGCGTTGGAGCGACCGAATCGAACGTCGAGGAAGAATTTTCGGCGGTCGAACGGCTCGCGACGGCGGGCGCGCTCGACGGCGACGCGTCGAATGTAACCGTCGCGTTGCTCCAAAAGGAAGCGACGATTAAGACGAAAAACGTCCAACCGAAAGAAGTCTTGGGTTCGAAGGGTTGCATCGAAGCGGTATAAAACGGCGTTAAGTGAAGGGGACGGGGAAAAACGGGCGCGACGGCGGCAAAAAACGCCGTCGACGTTAAAATAGGAAAACTGGGCAAAGTAAGGGGCGCAAAAACCGAACCCGAAACGCGTCAACGGTTGGCGCGGCGCCAGTTTTTGACCGTTTCAACGAGGCAAATAACGTTTTCGACCGGCGTTTCCTTCAAAATCCCGTGTCCGAGGTTGAAAATGAAGCCGGGGCGGTCGCCAACGCGGTCGAGAATCCGCGTCGCTTCGGCGCGAATCGTCTCTTGCGGCCCGAGCAAAACGACCGGGTCGAGGTTCCCTTGAACGGCGCGGTCGGGCCCGATTTGCGCCCAAGCGTCGTCGATCGGGATCCGCCAGTCGACGCCGACGCAATCGGTTCCGACCTCCGCGAAGGACGGCAAAAGCGCCGGGTTGCCGGTTCCGAAGTAAATGACCGGGACGCCGGGCTTCAACTCGCGACGCAATTCTTGCAACGACGGCAAAACGAAACGGCGGAAATCGTCGACGCCAAGGCAGCCGACCCAACTGTCGAAAATTTGAACGCAGTCGGCGCCCGCGTCGATTTGCGCGTTCAGGTAACGGGCCGCCGAGCGCGCCAAACGTCCGAGCAACTCGCGCCAAACGTCCGGGCGGGAATACATTAGCGTTTTCGTTCGCAAAAATTGCCGACTCGTCCCGCCTTCGATCGCGTATCCGGCGAGAGTGAACGGGGCGCCCGCGAAACCGATGACCGGGAGCGGAGCGACGGCGCGGCGCGTCTCGGCGACCGTCTCGAAGACGTAATCGAGCGGCGAAACGTCGACCAGTTCGCGAACGCGGGCCAAGTCGTCGGCGGCGCGGAACGGATTCCCGATTTTCGGGCCGTCCCCGGCGACGAACGAGAGGTCGAAGCCCATCGGCTCGAGAATCGGGAGCAAGTCGGAGAAGATGATCGCCGCGTCGACGCCGATGCGCTCGACCGCCGTCTGCATCGCTTCGGCGCAAAGTTTCGGGTTTTTGCAAAATTCGAGGAACGTTCGACCCTCGCGAACGGCGCGGTACTCCGTCATATAGCGTCCGGCTTGACGCATCAACCATATCGGCGGGCGGTCGACCGGTTCGCGGCGGAGCGCTTTCATCAGGAGCGAGTCGTTGGCGGAGGCGGTTTCTTGCGGCGATTTTGTCATTAATACTATAGGGCGAAAAAGGCGGCTAAAATTTACGGCGTCGCGACGGCGTCCGGCGAAGCGTTTTCGACCGGCGTTTCGGGCGTCGGAGTCGGCAAAGTCGGCGGCGTTTCAACCGGCGGCGCGTTTTCGGCGTCGGCGTTTGGAACGGGCGTTTCAACCGGCGGCGCGTTTTCGGCGTCGACGTTTGGAACGGGCGTTTCGACCGGCGGAACGGCGTCGGCGTCGACGGTCGCTCGCGGCGCTTCCGGTTCGTTCGGCGGCGCGGCTTGGCGGGCGTTCGTCGCCAAGAAGAGGTAATACATTCCGGCGAAGAGCGCGATTCCGATCAGCGTTCGTTTGACGACGCGGGTCGTTTCGCGTTGAACTCGGCGGCGGGCGGCGCGATATTCCTCCGGCGTCGGACGGCGCGTCGCGTTGTTGTTATCGGCTTGTTTCGGCATTTTCTCGCGATTTTTCTCGTCGAGTTTTCGACCGGGCGCGACGGGGCGCTTCGCGGCTTGCGACTCGTTTCCTTTAATGATAACGTTTTCTGAAAAATTTTCAACGGGCGCGGCGAAATTGTCGCGAAATTGCTTGAAAATCGCGCTCCGTTCCGTTATACTTTAGTTTGCGCGGCGACGAAAGGGCGTTCGACCGCGTTTTTACCCTCGCCAGATTCCTTGTTTTGCTTATTTTATCCATTTTAACGCAACGAAAGGGGGCCGCCGTGTCCGACCGCAATTTCTCGCCGAAATCGAATCGCCGAACTTTCCTTCAACGCGGCGCCGCGACGTCGCTCGCTTTCGGCTTGGCCGCGCTGCAGACGCCGACGTCGAAAGCCGAAATTCTCGGCGCCAACGATAAAATCCGACTCGCGTTCCTCGGCGTCGCCAACCGCGGTTCGCAACTGTTGCAAGCGTTCAAAAAGTCGAGCGATATGAAGATCGCGGCCCTTTGCGACGTCGACTCGAAGACGCTGGCCAACGCGGCGGAGAAGTTCGGCGACGGTTCGCAGACGCTCGAAACCGACTTCCGCAAGATTTACGAACGCTCCGACGTCGACGCGGTCGTCTTGGCGACGCCGGACCATTGGCACGCGTATCAAACGGTCGAGGCGTGCAAGGCCGGGTTCGACGTTTACTGCGAAAAACCGCTCGCGACGTCGGTCGTCGAAGGGCGAACGATGGTCGAAGCGGCGCGAAAATACAAGCGCGTCGTTCAGGTCGGGATTCACCGGCGTTCGTCGCCGCTTTATCGCAAGGTCGCGGAAATCGGGCTCGAAAACAAAATCGGGCGGGCGACGGTCGCGCGGACTTGCCATTGTTCGAATATGTACCCGAACGGAATGGGGAAGGCGAAACCGACCGCGCCGCCGGAAAACCTCGATTGGGAACTTTGGATCGGGCCCCGCGCCGAACGGGCGTATCAGGAAAACATTACGCCGTATAAATTCCGTTGGTGGGACGAATATTGCTCGCAAGTCGCGAACCAGGGCGTTCACTTTTTCGATATGATTCGCTGGTTCTTGAACGAAAAAGCGCCGGCGTCGATTTGCGCGATGGGCGGGAAGTTCGTCGTCGACGACGACCGAACCATTCCGGACACGATGGCGGTTTGCTTCGAGTTCGCGTCGGGCCGCTTGGCGACCTTCAACCACTTCGAAGGGAACGGGAACCCGATTATGGCGACCGACGAAAATTTCCGCGCGCTCGGATACGTCGAGTTCCGCGGAACGCAAGGCACCGGCTATATTTACGACAATCGCCTCCTGATCAAACCGGAGAAACCGGGGCAGTTCCAAACGAAGGAGCCGCGCGCGGCGGAGGAAACGATCGCGATCGAAGGCGCCGCGCAAATGAATCTCGACGCGACGGCGGCTCACGCGCAAAACTTCCTCGACTGCATGCGGTCGCGCAAAACGCCGAACACCGACGTCGAAGAGGCGCACCTCAGCACGACGATGAGCCATTTGGCGAATATTTCGCTGAAAACGCGGTTGCGGCTCGAGTGGGACGCCGAAAACGAACGGATTACCAACGACGAGGCGGCGAACGAACTTCTCGGCGTTCCGTATCGCGAACCTTGGAAGTTGACGCTTTAATAAACGGGCGAAAGCGGCGCGCTTTTCGAACGACGTTTGAAAATTGAGCGCGAAAAAATGAAACGACGGCGAACGTCGACTCGCCAACGCGGGGCGGCGGGCGCCGTCGTTTTGGCGTTTTTTGGCGTTTTTTGACGTTTTTTTTTGGGGGGAAGCGGTTTTGCGGCGTTTTTTTTGCCGACGCTTCAAAACGACGCAAGAAACAACGCGGAATAATCGATAATAACGAAAAAAACGGAGCCGCCGTCGAAGCGTTCGGCGGACGGAACGGAGTTTTTGACGTTAAATAAGGAAAAATAGGCGAAATGGACGCGTTGTTTGAAAAAATCGTCGCCGGCGAGGAAAAAATTTCGCTGATCGGGCTCGGGTATGTCGGGACGCCGATCGCGGTCGCGTTCGCGAAAAAGGCGAAGGTCGTCGGATTCGATATTAACGAGAAAAAAATCGCGCTTTACCGCTCCGGAATCGACCCGACGAACGAAGTCGGTCCCGACGCGCTCAAAGCGACGACCGTCGAGTTTACGTCCGACGAAACGAAGTTGCGGGAAGCGAAATTTCACGTCGTCGCCGTTCCGACGCCGGTGCGCGCCGATCATACGCCCGATTTGTCGCCGGTCGAAGGGGCGAGCCGCATTCTTGGGCGCAACCTAACGCCCGGAAGCGTCGTCGTTTACGAGTCGACCGTTTATCCGGGCGTTACCGAGGACGTTTGCGTTCCGATTTTGGAGCGGGAATCGGGTTTGCGTTGCGGCGTCGATTTCAAAGTCGGCTATTCTCCGGAACGCATCAACCCGGGCGACAAAGAGCGGCGGCTCGAAAATATCGTTAAAATCGTTTCCGGAATGGACGCGGAGACGCTCGACGTCGTCGCGAAGGTTTACGAACTCGTCGTCGAGGCGGGCGTTTACCGGGCGCCGTCGATCAAAGTCGCGGAAGCGGCGAAGGTGATCGAGAACTGCCAACGCGATATTAACATCGCCTTTATGAACGAGTTGTCGATTATTTTCAACAAACTCGGCGTCGATACGAAGTCGGTTTTGGAAGCCGCCGGGACGAAATGGAATTTTTTGAAGTTTACTCCCGGGCTCGTCGGCGGACACTGCATCGGCGTCGACCCTTATTACTTGACGTATAAGGCGGAGCAGGCGGGGTATCGGAGCCAAATTATTTTGGCGGGGCGGCGCATTAACGACGATATGGGGCGTTACGTCGCGGAAAATCTCGTCAAAAATTTGATTAAAGCGGATAAAACGGTCAAGGGCGCCCGCGTCGCGATTCTTGGGTTTACTTTCAAAGAAAATTGCCCGGACGCCCGGAATACGAAGGTGTTCGATATTGTTAAAGAGTTGCGCGAGTACGGGATCGAACCGATCGTCGCCGACCCGACCGCCGACGCGGAAGAGGCGCGGGCGCTTTACGGCGTCGAGTTCGTCGACTTGTCCGACGTTCGGGAAATGGACGCGGTCGTGTCGGCGGTCGCGCATCGCGAGTTCGCGGCGCTGACCGAAACGGAGATCGCGGGCTTTTTCGGCGGCGGCGTCAAAACGTTGCTCGACTTGAAAGGCCTCCTCGACCGCGACGAATACGAGCGCGCCGGGTATCTTTACTGGCGTTTGTAAACGCGGCAAAAACGATAAAGACGGTAAAGACGGTAAAGTTGTTGAGTTGGGCAAGAAATAACGAAACGACGGCGCGTCCGAACGGGCGACCGTCGTTTTTTTGTTGCGGAAACGCCGACCCGGGCGCTAGCGTCGCGTTAAAACGGGCGGTTTGCGCAAGTCGCGCAGAGGTTGAGGCGGCGTTTTGGGGGATTTGCGCAATTTAGGGAAACGGCGTTACTTCAAACGCGGGAGACCGTCGGCGTCGAACTCGACCGGGCGATAGTAAACGGCGCGGTTCCAACCGGGCGAACGGTCGAGCTTCGCGTGATAGAAGTAAAGCGTTTGACCGTTCGCGTCGCGGACGAACGAACCGTGTCCGACGCCGAAAAGGTTTTCGTCGCTCTGCAGGAACGGCTTGTCGAGTTTGCGCCAAGACGCCGGGTCGAGCGGGTCGTCGCCGACGAACTCGAGGAGCGCGACTTTGTACGTCGGGAGCCAACTCGCGCCGCAGGAATACGAGACGAACGTTCGACCGTTCGGCGCGACGACGAGTTCCGGGCCCTCGTTGAGACCGCGCGTTCCGAGCCGCTCCTCGACCCGTTCCCAAAGGAAGTCGGCGTTGTCGCAAAGTTTGACGCGCGGCCCGGCGGTTTCCGTCGGCGACTTCATCGGCGCGGCGTACAAGTACTGAATATCGCGGTCGTCTTCCCAACCGGACCAAATCAGGTAACGCTTGCCTTTATGTTCGAAAACGGTCGAGT
>JAFTUJ010000177.1 GCA_017466305.1 Thermoguttaceae bacterium | reverse complement strand
TCTTCGAGCGCTTTCGCGCCGCGATACGCCAAGTCGCTAATTCGCGTCGCTTCAATTCCCGCCTTCTTGAAGTCGTCTTCGAGAAGAGTTTGCGTCGCGAGCGCGTCGAATTCCGGCATTTCGTCGACGGAGTCCGGAATTCTGTCGGCGACGATCGGGCGCAAGACGGCGGAGAGCGCCGGGTCTTCGTCGCAATAAGCGAAGCCGATACGATCGGCGACAACGTTGGCGCACGACTTGCACATCGTCGGAGCGGCTTCTTCGTCGGAGCCGTCCGTTTCGAGCATACGGAACGACGCGCTTCGCGACTTGATTTCCGAGAGTTGACGATAGACGACGACGCGAAACGCTTCGACCGCGCCTCCGACAAGTTCCAGTTGCTCCGGCGTCGCGCCCTTCGGCTCAAACGACGCGCCGCCCAAAATTTCGAGCGCTCGTAATTTCGCCTCGTCGAAGCCCGCTCGTTGCGCCGTCGCAACCATCGACGCGACTTCGTTCGGAATGTCGATTCTCGTTCCCTTCGCTTTAACTTCGTTGTTCATTTTTTCCCTTTCGACGTCGTTGAAAAAGCGGGGCCAAGCCGTTCCGTAACCGCTACAAAACGGCGCGGGGCAAAGGTTCAAACCCCGTTTGTCGCCCCCTTGGTTTGGAGCCCCTAGCCGGTCGCGTCTACCAAACGCTTCCAGCGACGCGAGTTTTGAATAAAGGTTACGGAAAATCAAAACCGCGTTTTTGTCGGGCTCTTGTCTGTTTTCCCTCTCCCCCCGCCGGTGGCGTAACCGTCGCGAACGGTTCCGGAAGGGGGAGAGGGTTTCTAAGGCCGCGCTTCGGAATCGAACCGAAACCGGGGCACTCCGTAAAAGACCCGGAACCGTTCGCGGCTGACGCAAGCGCCGTTATTGCGTTGGCTGTCGGTTAGCGCGGCGAATCACCGACGCTTTGACAAACGCGATCGCGCGTTGACGCGAAATTTCAAGTTGGGTCGCCAGCTTGTCCGCCGCCGTCGCGACGGCTTCCCTGTATTGCGAATAAAAAACCTTTTCGGCCTCCTCCCGTGACTCGCGGGCGCGGCGTCGAAACTCGTTAAACCGCTCCGCAAGCGCCGGCGTCTCGTCTCGGCACAGGTCGTCGGCGACCATACGTTGCCTGCTCTTTCGGTCGATTCCCAACGTCGCAACGCGATAAGACGTTAAGCGCGTCGGCGAACGCCTTACGCCGTACAAACGGTGAAATTCTTCATCGGACGCTTCGAGCGCGTCGCCGAATTTCTCAGCTAAATCGGCGTATTCGCAGTCGACGGCGTTTTCGAGCGCCTTTCGCGCTCCCGAAAAATCCCCGTCCTCAATCAAACAGATCGCGCGTTCAATCCGTTGAATCCGGTAAACGCCTTCGTCGTACTCCGGCGATTCGAACCGGAAACTTTCTTCTTTGACCATCGTTCTTCTCCTTATCGCTCGTCGCCTTTCGGAACGGCGACGTAAACGTGCGGCGGGAAATGTCGCAATCCCAACGCGATAATCTCTTCTTCCGCTCCGCGTCTTTCGCCGTCTAAAAAGGCGAGTTCTTTTCCAAGGTCGTCGTGAATCTCGCGAAGAACGTCGGCGTCAAATTCGGTTTGCTCGACCATCGAGTTCGAAAGTAACAACGCGATTTCGACGCCCCAAAGCAAGCGATTGATCGCCAAGCGAGCGCCGGGAAGCGGATACTTTGTACAAGTCGTCTCAATAATTCGGGAGACGCTCGCGAGATGCTCGACGGGATTCAATTCCCCAACGAGAAAAGGCATACGCTTGGCGAGTCGCTTGTCGCGGTAATTTTCGCTCAAAAAATTCTCGTAAAACTCAACGGGATTCTTCGCGTGAACCAAAGTCCCGCCGCAAAGCCGCGCGTTGACCAAATACCGGATGGCTCCGGGACTCAAATTTTCGACGATTCCGTCGTCTTGCGCAGACGCGACAAGCTCGTTCCTTTTCGTTTCGTTTTCCATATTGCCGCCTTTCGTTGTTCAAACGCCGAGCGCGATTGCAGGAACGCTCGGCGGAGAGCGCGGCGTCGCGGAGCCGACGCCATTCTCTCAATGCGCCGGTCGGGAGTCGAACCCGACGAAGCCCCCATTCGGCTCGGCGCGTTGGGGCTTTAACGACCGCCCCGCGCGTCGTTTTTAGCCGACAACCATTCCGGCTCGGAGGTTTCGGCATACTTGTCGTAATCTTCCAGCGATATTTCAATTCTGTTTGGCAAGACTTCCCAGCCTTCCATTGTTTCGCGAATCGCATCGCCCGCATACTCCAACGCGTCTTGCGCCTGTTCGCCTAAACTTTCGCCTCTAAACGGCTTATTAATGGCAGTATGCAATGTTCCTCGTTCGTTGAATCGATAGGCGATTCTGACGAGCAACCATTTTTGCGGTTCGTTTTCGTCCGGAAGTTCAATAATTTTCATCGCGCGAGTCCCCGGTGGTCGGTTTCTCGTCGGTTTTCGTCGGAGCGTCGACGTTCAAAAACGGAATCGCGGCGTCGCCGAGGATATGCGTCGGGGCCTTGCCGTCCCACTTGCGAGCCGCTTCGTAGGCGACGTAAGCCGGAGTAATCGACTCGGCGATCAGCTTCGCGGCTTTCGCTTCCGCTTCGGCTCTCGCAAGGGTCGCGTTCGCCTCGCCTTTGGCTTTCTCTTCCGC
>JAFTUJ010000176.1 GCA_017466305.1 Thermoguttaceae bacterium | reverse complement strand
TGGGTCGCGTCGGAACGTGACGGGTTCCGCCGTTTCGACGTGGGGAACTTTAACGACGCCGCGTCGCTGAAACCGATTACGCCCGCCGGTTCGGACGCGATCGACTTCGTCGCGTTCGATTACGACGCAAACGGTTGCGAAAACGGCGTTTACTTTTACGCGTCGCCGGAAAACGCGACGCGACGCTTCCTTTACCGTTCGGCTTTCGACGGTTCGACGGAGCGCGTCGTTGTAACGGAAAGCGACGCGGCGTCCGAAAACGCTAACGTTCCGACGGCGAACGAGTTCGGTTTCGAAACTTGGAACCTTTCCGCCGATTCGCGTTGGGCGATCTTGCGGCGTTCGGCGTTTGGCGTCCCGTCGCGAATCGACCTGGTGAAGCTGGAAAGCGACAAAGCGCAAGTCGTTAAGACGTTGGAAGATAACGCCGCCTTGCGCGAGCGTTTAGCGAAGGAAAATCTCGGCGCGTTCGAGTTCGTTTCGCTCGAAATCGACGGTAAAATCGACGTCGAATTTCCTTATGACAATAAGTCGCAAAACGGCGAGCAAGTCGATGGGAAAAGCGACGCGAAAGTACAAATCGACGGTTGGGTTATTCTGCCGCCCGACTGGAATCCGAGCGACGCAAAGCGTTATCCGGTGTTGTTTTACGTATACGGCGAACCGGCGGGACAAACGGTCGTCGATTCGTGGGGCGGCTCGACGTACATGTATCATCAAGCGCTCGCGCAACGCGGCTGCGTCGTCGTCAGCTTCGACAACCGCGGGACGCCGGCGCCGAAGGGACGCGAATGGCGCCAAAGCGTTTACCAACGTTTCGGCGCGGTCGGACGCAGCGACCAAGCCGCGTCGTTGCGACGCTTTGTCGAAACTTGGTCCGGCGCGTCGAAACTTGATTTAAGTCGAGTCGGCGTTTGGGGTTGGAGCGGCGGCGGAACGTCGACGTTGAACCTTCTTTTCAACTATCCGGACCTTTATACTTGCGGCGTTTCGATCGCGCCGGTGCCGGATTACCGCAATTACGACACGATTTACCAAGAGCGTTATTCGGGCCTAATTACCGAAACGCCCGAGAGTTACGAGCTTGGCTCGCCGATCGGTTTCGCGTCCGGGTTGAAGGGAAAACTGCTCCTGATTCACGGAAGCGGCGACGACAACTGCCACTACCAAACGTCGGAGCGGTTGATCGACGCGTTAATCGCCGCCGGCAAAGAGTTTGACGCGTTTGCGTATCCGTTCCGTTCGCACGGGATTTTCGAAGGTCGCGGCACGTCGCTTCACTTGCGCAAGAAAACGTTCGAATTTTGGTCGCGGCATTTGTTCGACGGCGGCGAAAATTCGACGAAATAACGAATCTTTTTACGGCGCGTCGACAAACTTTTGAAACGACGCAACATACGTTTTTAAACGAGTTGGCGCGCTTAATCTTTTAAGGAGTTTTATATGTCGAAAGAACGAAACTACCGTCGACGTTTTTGGCGTTCGACGGCGCTTTTGACGCTTGCGACGACGCTCGGTTTTGCCGCCGCGACGTCGTTTAGCGTCGCGACCGACGCAATGGCGCCGCCGACGTATCCGATTTCGTCGGTTGGACTTAGCGTTTCCGATTTTAAAGTCGAAGGCTTGTGCGCGCCGGAGGGGCTCGACGTCGCGCGTCCGCGTTTCAGTTGGAAACTGTTTTCGCAAGACTTGAACGAAAGTCAGTCGGCGTACCAACTTAAAGTCGTTAAAGAGTTTGGCGACCGCGAGTTGGTTTGGGATTCCGGGCGCGTCGAGTCGGACGAGCAACTTTTTGTCGAGTACGACGGCAAACCGCTCGAACCGGCGACGGAATATTCGGTCGAATTGGTCGTTTGGAACAAGGACGGTTCGCGCAAATCGCAAATTTTCGGCTGTTTTTCGACCGGGCTTTTCCCGACGGACGCGGAACCTAACCCTTGGAAGGGCAAGTGGATCGGGCTCAGTTCGACCGCGCCGGAAATCGAACCGGCCGATATTAAAAAGTCGAATTGGATCGCGTTCCAAGACACGTTCTCGCTGCCGAGCGGGTTTTCGACCTACCGCTTTTCCTTCGACGTCGCCGACGAGGCTGAAATCGCCGTCGCGGTCGCGAACTTTTCCGCCGACAACAGCAGTTATATCTACTTGAACGGCGAAGAGTTAGGCGGTTCCGACGAGTACCGTTTTGCCGCGACGCGCGACATGACGTCGTTACTTTGCGACGGGAAAAACGTTCTCGTTATTAAAGTCAACAACGTCGGCGGCTCGCCGACCCCGGGCGGTCTCCTCGGCGCGTTTTATCTTCGCGATAAGTCCGGCAAACAAACGGATTACATTACCGACGAGAGCTGGAAATCGATCGAAGGCTTCGACGAAAGTTATATCGCGCCGGAATTCGACGATTCGAAATGGGGTAACTCCTTTGTTTTGGCCGCTTGCGACGCCGATCCTTGGAAGACGGTCGAAACCGCTCCGGCGGAGCTTCCGGTTCCGGCGCGTTATCTCGCAAGCGTTTACGAAATGCGTCAAGACGTCGACGTCGAGCGCGCGGTCGTCTTTATGTCCGGTCTCGGCTATTCGGAATGCTATCTGAACGGCTTGAAACTCGGCGACCAAATCTGCGGGCCGATGTTCACCGATTACGATAAACGCGTTCCTTACGTTACTTACGACGCGACCGACGTTTTTAAAGCGACTAAAGCGGTCGGCGCCGACGAAATCGAAGTCGGCGTAACGCTCGGCAACGGGCGGTTTTACGCGCCTCGAATTGACAAGTGCGTTCACTACGGTTTGCCGCGTTTGCTCTTCCAAATGCAAGTCGAGTACGCCGACGGAACGACCGATATTTTCGTCAGCGACGAAAGTTGGAAGGGAACCGACGCCGGGCCGATTCTCGAAAATAACGATTACGACGGCGAGGTTTACGACGCGCGCCGAGCGACCGTTATCGAGCCGAACTCCGACGCCGCGAAACACGTTGACGGGACGTCGCGTTACATCGAAACTCGTTTCGGAACGTCGGTCGCGATTGCGACGGAACGTCAAGCCGAAATTTTCGACGCGCCGAAAGGAAAATTAGTCGCGCAGTCGATTCCG
>JAFTUJ010000175.1 GCA_017466305.1 Thermoguttaceae bacterium | reverse complement strand
TCCGCCCGCCGTTTCTTTTCGACCGTTTTTTCTCCGTTTCGCCGCGCCCGCCAAAATTTCGTTCCGTTTTTCGCTTTTCCGCCGTTTTTTCCTTCTTCGCGAACCGCTCGCCGTTAAAAAATAACGTTTTTACCGGTCCGCGTCAAGTCGAACGTCGAAAACGACCAAAAAAACGCCCGTCGCCGCCTCCGTCGCGCCCCCAACAGAAAAAAATTCAAACTTCTTCGCAACGCCGCCCCAACGCAAACGCCCGACGCCCGTCCGTCAAACGTTGCAATCCGTCAAACGTTGCAATCCGTCAAACGTTGCAATCCGTCAAACGTCGCAATCCGGCAAACGTCGCAATCCGGCAAACGTCGCAATCCGGCAAACGTCGCAATCCGGCAAACGTCGCAATCCGGCAAACGTCGCCGAAAAAAAATCGCGCGGCCCGACGAGTTTCCCCGTCGAGCCGCGCGACCGTTAAATTTCCCGCGCTTTTCCTAATTTAGCGTCGAAAACGCCGCGTTCCGCGTCAAGATTCCGCGACTTGTTGCAAAATTCCGGCCAACATGTCGACCGTCGTCTTGATTTGTTCGCGGGTGTGCTCCGACGTCAAGAAGAAGCGAATGCGCGCGTGCCGCTCTTCGACCGCCGGGTGCAGAATCGGGTGCGCGTTCACGCCGTTCAGGAAGAGCATGTGCGACGCTTTCAGGCAGTGAATCGAGTTCCCGACGATGACCGGAACGACGCCGGTGTCTTCGGCCAGCCCGACGTCCATTCCGTAACCGCGCGCCAACTTCTTGAAGTAAGCGCTGTTTTCGCGCAACTTAGCGGCTCGACCCGGCTCACGTTGCAGGAGTCGCAACGACGCGATCGCGGCGGCCGCGGCGGCCGGCGGCATCCCGACGCTAAACATGAACGCCGGCGCGGTGTACTTCAGGTACTCGACCAACTCCTTGCGACCGGAAATGTACCCGCCGCAACTTCCGAACGTCTTGCTCAACGTGCACATCCAAAGGTCGACGTCGCGACGGTTCACGCCGAAGTGTTCGCCGACGCCGCGCCCGGTTTCGCCGAGAACGCCGATCGAGTGCGCTTCGTCGACCATCAGGAGCGTCTTATATTTGTTGCGAACGCGGATAAATTCCGGCAAATCCGGGTAGTCGCCGTCCATGCTGTAGACGCCTTCGAGCGCGATCAGGACGCGACGGTATTTTCCGCGGTGTTGGCTCAAAATCTTGTCGACGGCGTCCCAGTCCCCGTGCGGGAACGGTCGGCGGCGCGCGCCGGAGAGGATGCAGCCTTGAACGATCGAGTTGTGCGCGAGCGAGTCGTGCAAAATCAGGTCTTCGGCGCCCATCAAGTGCCCGATGACGCTTTCGTTCGTTTGGTGTCCGCCGACGAAAACGATGGTGTCCTCCGTGCCGAGGAACTTCGTAATCTCGCCTTCCAACTCTTGGTGCAACGGGATTTCGCCCGCGACGATGCGGCTCGCCCCGGCGGTCGTTCCGTACGTCGCGACCGCTTCCTGCGCCGCCGCGACGACGCTCGGGTGCCCGGACGAACCGATATAATTGTACGACGAGAAGTTAATGTACTCTTTGCCGTTAATCGTCGTCGTCGCGCCGGCGGCGTCTTCGTGCGGTTCGAAGAAGTGGCTCAAGCCCAAGCGATTGGCCAGCTCGACTTTTTCGTGCATCGCGAGATATTCGGGGAATTTCGCGAAATCGTAACACGATTCGTCGATTTCGTACGTTTTCTTCGTTTCTTCGGTTTCGAAAACGCGACCGCCGCCGAGGTGTTTGCGCACCGCGTCGACGACTTCGCGCGCGGTGAAGAGCGTCGGCAAGACGTGTTCCGGGAACTGCCCGCCGAATCGGTCTTCGAGCGCGGCCAAAATTTCCATCCGTTCGAGGGAGTCGAGCCCCAGCTCGGTGATGTCGGAGTCGATCGTCAGGTCGCGAGCGCGTTCTTTAGCGACGCGATAAACTTCGTCGAGAACGATTTTCACCGTTTCGTCGTACGAGACCGGGCCGCAAGCGGACGACGCGTTTTCGCCTTTTTCGGCGCTTTGTTCGGTCGCTTTGACGTCTGTTTTTTCGTTCTTTTTTTCGGTAACGGCGAGGACGTTCGTCAAATCGCGACGGGTCGCTTCCCAACCGGCGACGGCGTCGCCCGAAACGTCGGCGCTTTCGTCGGCGCGGAATTTCCCTTGTTCGTCGACGTAAAGCGGGTTTTCCTCGGCGCGGAAGGAGCCGAACCCGGTTTTCGCGCCCGCCGCCGGAGCGGTCGTCGCGAGCGTCGCTTCTTCCAGCGACCAAGACGCGATCGGTTCGAGTTCGCCGGCCAAGAAGGACGCTCGACACGCGTGCCGCTGCACCTTGCCGCTCGACGTTTTCGGCAAACTTCCGGAGCGAATCAGGACGATCGCGTCGATCGGAATCTCGTGTTCGAGCGCGATTGCCTTGCGAATTTCGCTGAAGATTTGCGGCGCGTCTTCTTTTTTGAAACGGCGCTCCACTTCTTGCACGAGAACCAATTTTTCTTTCCGGAATTCGCCGATCATGAAGGCGCCGCCGTTGTTGAGGCGCAGGAGCGGCGAAACGTGTTGCGCCGTCAACTCGACGTCTTGCGGGTAAACGTTGACGCCGCGAATGATGATCAGGTCTTTGATGCGCCCGGTAACGAAAAGTTCGCCGTCGACCATAAAGCCGAGGTCGCCGGTGCGGAGGAACGGACCTTCGTTCGTGTCGGCGATATGCGCGCGGAACGCCCGTTCGGTTTCGGCTTCGTTGCGCCAATAACCTTTGGCGACGCTGCCGCTTTTCGTCCAAATTTCGCCGATTTGACCGGCCGGGCATTCGAGGCGCGTTTCCGGATCGACGACGACAACGCGTTGGTCGACGACCATCCGCCCGCTCGAAACGAGCGTTTTAACGCGGGCGCTTCCGGCGATCGCGTCGACCGCTTTTCCGGCGGCCAAGGCGTCGGCGTCGACGTCGCGGGTAACGGGCGCTTGATCGCGGGCGCCGCCGGTAACGAGGAGCGTCCCTTCGGCCAGCCCGAAGCAAGGATAAAACGACTCGTACTTGAAGCCGCACGGTTCGAACTTCTTCGCGAACTGCTCGAGCGTCTCCGCCTGCACCGGTTCGGCGCCGTTGAACGCGACCTTCCAAGAACTGAGGTCGAGCGTTTCGAGCTGTTCGTCTTTAATCGACTTAACGCAAAGGTCGTACGCGAAGTTCGGGCCGCCGCTCGTCGTGCCGCGATATTTCGAGATCGCCGCCAACCAACGGTACGGCTTTTGCAGGAATGAAAGGGGCGACATCATCACGTTCGGGCAACCGCAGTAAACCGGTTGCACGACGCCGCCGATAAGGCCCATGTCGTGGTAGCTCGGGAGCCAAAAGACGCCCTTGCTCGACCGCGTGTGTTCGAAGCCGGTTTGAATCAGCATCGAGTTGTGCAACATGTTCGCGTGCGACAACATGACGCCCTTCGGCGTTCCGGTCGACCCGGACGTGTATTGGAAGAACGCGAACTCGTCCGGCCCGATTTGCGGGTCGACCCATTCGTCTTCGAGGCCGGGCGTCATTTCGTCGGTCGCGATCCAAGGGAGTTGCTTCAGATTCGGCGTTTCGTCGACGATCGTCGCGACGCGCTTCAGAACGTCGCCGGTCGTCATCGCGAGGCTCGCTTCGGCGCTGTCCGAAATCGCTTGAATGCGGAGCATCGAACGGTTGCGGCGCGGCGGATAGACCGGAACGGCGGTCGCGCCGGCGTAAAGGCACCCGTAAAACGCGATAATAAAATCGAGCCCCGGCGGGTAAAGGAGCAACGCGCGCTTCCCGCGCATATTGTTGCGGCGCAACCAAGCGGCAAGCGCGCGGCAACGTCGGTCAAGCTCGGAGTAAGTCAAGCGAATTTCCGAACTCACGCCGTCCGTCAGGTAGACGAACGCTAAGTCGTCCGGTTGAATCGACGCGCGATAACGCATCAAATCGACCAAGTTGGACGGCCCAAAAAACGACTGCGATTTATTGTCAAGCACGGAAAATCTCCAACGCCAAATACATTCAAGTGCAATAATCGTTCAACGCTTCAATAATCGCGCGACGCTCCGATTTTAACGCCTTGCGCAAGACCGAGGCGCGACGCTTTCCTTTAATCGACCGTTTGCGCCCGCCGACGCCGTAAAAATGCCAAAAACTTCAAAAAATCCGATAAAAAACGCGCGTAAAAGCAAGAAATATCGGAAACGTCGGCGCTTTTTTACAAAAGGAACGCGGAACGGTCGACGCTAAAATTAGCCGACGCGTCCCGCGTTTTTAACGGTCGCCGTCAAAGAAAGGTCATTTCTCGCCGACTCGCGACGCTTGAACGCGATTCGCGGCGTTCACCAACGCGCGCAACGTCGCTTCGAAGACGTCGGTCGAAGTCGCTTGCCCGCGAACGGTCGCTTGCGAAGCGTCGTCTTTCAAGAAGACGACGACCTCGCCCTGCGCGTCGGAGCCGCCGGAAACCGCTTCGATTTTGAAATCGCTCAACGCGAGCGGGAGCCCGACGATTTGCCGAACGGCGGCGAACATCGCGTCGATCGGGCCGTTTTCTTGCGTTCCGGTCGCTTTTTTCTCGACGCCGCCTTGCGACAGGACGACCTCGAACGTCGACTCGCTCCCGGAGGCGCAACCGAGCGAATAGGAAACGACCTCCCAATCGCCCGCGCCGTCGCTCGAGGCGTTCGGCGAGAGTTGGCGGTCGACGATCGCGATAATGTCGGCGTCGAACACGTCTTTTTTCAGGTCGGCCAAGCGCTTGAACGCTTCGAACGCGGCGTCGAGTTGCTCGCGTTCCAGCTCGTACCCGAGCGACTTAATCCGAGCGGCCAACGCGGCGCGCCCGCTGTGTTTCCCGAGAACGAGGTCGTTTTTCGCGAACCCGACGCTTTCGGCGCTCATGATCTCGTACGTCGTGCGCTCCTTCAAAACGCCGTCTTGGTGAACGCCGGACTCGTGCGCGAACGCGTTTTGCCCGACGATCGCCTTGTTGCGCGGCACCTTCAAGCCGGTAACCTTCGAGACCAAGCGACTCGTCGGCGCCAACCGCTGCGAAACGACCCGCGTGTCCGCTTTGAAGACGTCGCGACGCGTCCGCAACGCCATCACGACCTCTTCGAGAGCGCAGTTCCCGGCCCGTTCGCCGAGTCCGTTGATCGCGCATTCGACTTGCCCGGCGCCCGCCGCGACCGCGGAGAGCGAGTTCGCGACCGCCATCCCGAGGTCGTTGTGGCAGTGAACGCTAATAACCGCTTTGTCGATATTCGGAACGCGATTCAACAGCGTTTTGATGCGTTCGGTCATTTCCGGCGGAGTCGTGTAACCGACGGTGTCCGGAATGTTGACCGTCGTCGCGCCGGCGGCGATCGTCGCTTCGACGACGCGGCAGAGGAAATCGATTTCGGTGCGGCAGGCGTCTTCCGGCGAAAATTCGACGTTCGAGCAATACCCCTTCGCTCGCTTGACGCCCTCGACGGCGCGCGCGACGATTTCGTCTTCCGTCATGCGGAGTTTGAACTCGCGGTGAATGGCGCTCGTCGCCAGAAAGACGTGAATTCGCGGGTCTTCCGCTTCGCGCAACGCTTCCCAAGCGCGGTCGATATCCGCCGGAACGCAACGAGCGAGGCCGCAAACGGAGGAACCTTTAACGATTTTAGCGATTTCGCGCACCGCTTCGAAGTCGCCCGGCGACGCGATCGGGAACCCAGCTTCGATCACGTCGACGCCGAGTTCGACGAGCGCCTTCGCGACTTCGAGTTTTTCCTGCAGGGTCATGCTCGCGCCCGGCGACTGTTCGCCGTCGCGCAAGGTGGTGTCGAAAATAACGATATTGCGGCAAGATTCGGACGCGTTCGTAATAATGGAAGACATTGCGCAACCTCTTTTTTACTTTCTTTTTCGCGCTAAGAAACGTCGACGGACGCCGCCGCGACGCTTGAAATTCGTTCGACGCGCCTTTCGTTTCCGTCGTTTCGCGCTTTCTTTGCGCCGCGATTTTTCAAACGGAAACGCCGTCGTCCAACAAAAAAGTTTTTACGAAACCGAAACGCGATTTCGCAAACGAAACCTAACGCCGCCCTCTAGGCGGCGCCGTAAGGTTCAGCCAAGCGCGCGAACCAAAGAGGAAGTCGCAAGGCCGTTTTTTGTCGCGCAAAGCTCGAGTAGGCAAAAAACCGCTCCCGTCGCCGAACAAAATCGGCGGTTAAATCGATTCGACGAACGCTCCCCGGCGAGCCGAAAAATTCGACGCGCGCCCTCAACGGGAACCGCTCCTAAAATTTTCACTATTATAACGTTTTTTTACGTCGCGGCAAGGGGGCCGACGCGCGCCGCCGAAACGTTCGCGGCCGAAACGCCGTTATTTCAACGCTTTTCCCGCTTTTCCCCGCTTCTCGCCGCGTCGACAAAAAAACCGCGAACGCGTCGCGGTTTGAAAAATCGAGCGCGCTCCGATTAACGATCTTGGAGGAGCGGTTCGAGGTATTCGAGCGTCGAGTTCATCGAGTCGAGGCGCGGATAATCCGATTCCGGAATTTGCAGTTTGAACTTGCGGCGCAGTTCGAGAACGACGTCGAGCATGTCCATGCTGTCCATCCCGAGTTGGTCGCGGAACGAAACTTCGTCTTTGAGCGAGTCGAAATCTTCGTCCGGCGCGATGTCCGAAAGAATGCCGATGATCGTTTCTCTAATTTCAGCCGTCGTCATAATGAGACTCCTTACCATCCGACCGCGCTCGAAAGCGGAGCCGTTTTTTATCGTTGTCGTTGAGACCGACGTCGCGAGTTAACCAACCCGACGCCGTCAATCTTCCCATTTTACTTATTTTTTCTATTTTCGTCCTAAACGACTTTCAGGCGTCGCGTCATTCGTCGTATTTACCGACGATCACGACCGCGTTGATTCCGACCATCCCGAACGAATTGTTCAAAATGTAACGGACGGAACCGATTTCCTTCGGCTCGTTGAGGACGAGGTTCGCGATTTCGCATTCCGGGTCGAGATTGTCGACGTTGATCGTCGGGTGAACGACGCCGTCGTCGAACGAAGGGAGGTTCCCGGCCAACTCGAGAACGCCCGCCGCGCCCATCGCGTGTCCGATAAAACTCTTCGTATTATTAATATACGTCTTTTTCGACGCGCCGAAAACGTTGCGCAACGCTTCGACTTCGATAATGTCGCCGGCGTGCGTCGCGGTCGCGTGCGTGTTGACGATATCGATTTCCTCCGGCGCCAACCCGGCTCGCGCCAACGCCTTCGAAACGCATTGCGCTTGACGCTCGGCGTTCGGGAGGACGAAGTCGGTCGAGTCGCTGTTCATCGCGTACCCGACGATTTCGCCGTAAATTTTCGCGCCCCGTTTTTTCGCGTCCGAGAGGCGTTCGAGAACGTAAACGCAACCGCCTTCCGCGACGACGATGCCGTTGCGGTCGACGTCGAACGGTCGCGACGCTTTCGTCGGATCGTCGTGTTTCGCCAGCGCGTTTTGAGCGTTGAACGCCGCGAAAATCCCAAACGTGTGAATACTTTCCGAAACGCCCCCCGCCAGCGCGACGTCGACTTCGCCGAGTCGAAGCTGTTGGACGCCCTGAATAATCCCGGCGTTCCCCGCGGCGCAAGCGGCCCCGAGCGTGTAATGCGGCCCGGTGATTCCGTATCGAAGCGTTACTTCGCCCGCCGGATTGTTCGCGACGGTGCGCGGGTTGTGGTGGTGCGACCAATACGCGCAGTCGTAGTCGTATTGTTTGATTTGGTAAATTTCGTTTTCCGTTTCGACGTTGCCGTGTTCGGTAACGCCGATGTAAACGCCGACCGCGTCTTTGCGGACGTTTTCCCAATCGAGCCCGGCATCGGCGATCGCTTCCCCGACGCAGTAAATCGAGAGGCTCCCGGCGCGGGTTCCTCGTCGCAACTCGCGGCGCGACTGCCATTTCAACACGTCGCAATTGCAGACGCCGGCGACCGTCGGGCCGAAATAGCGGATTTCGTAAGGGACGACGCCGCTGACGCCGTTCAAAATCGCGCGGCGGTACTCGGTCAAATTCGAACCGTTCGGCGCCGCCAACCCGACGCCGGTGATCACGATGCGTTCCTCTTCGCGCATTGCCAACTTCCCTCGTTTCGCTATTTTCCGTTGTTTATCCGGCTTAATCGTTTTATTCGTTTCAACCGTCCAAACGCCGTTTCAATGTCGCGGCGTCTTGCCCGGCCCGCGCCGTCGCGCTCGCCGCTTTCGCTATTTCCGCGATTCTCAACGTTCAAACGCTCCGTCTTAAAGCGCGCCGCGTCAGTCCTCGAACTTCAGCGCGTCTTCGAGGGCGACCGTCTTTTCGTACAGCGCGCGTCCGATGATACACGCCTCAATTTTCGCGTCGCAAAGTTTCTTAACGTCGTCGATATTCGAAATTCCGCCGGACGCGACGACTTGAATCGAAACGGCGTCCTTCATCGCGACCGTTTCCGCGACGTTCGGGCCCTTCATCATTCCGTCGGTCGCGACGTCGGTGTAAACCAGCGCGGCGATCGGGGCGCCGTCGAAGCGTTTCGCCAAGTCGACGGCCCGCGTCGAACTCGTTTCAAGCCAACCGTCGGTCGCGACCATCCCGCCGCGCGCGTCGATTCCGAGAACGAGTTTGTTCGGAAATTTTTCGCACATTTCGAGGAACCATTCCGGCTGTTTCAGCGCGAGCGTTCCGACGACGAGCCGCGAAAGGCCGAGGTCGAGCAAGCGGCGAATCGTTTCCTCCGAGCGGACGCCGCCGCCGAGTTCGCACTCGACGCCGAACGGGGCCGTCGTTTCGACGACTTTCTTCACCGCGTCGAAATTCGCCGTCGTTCCGTCCTTCGCGCCGTCGAGGTCGACCAAGTGCAAGCGACGCGCGCCCTTCGAACGCCAAAAATCGGCCGTTTCCGCGGGCGAATCGCCGTACACCGTTTCGCGCCCGTAATCGCCTTGACAAAGACGGACGCAACGCCCGCCGCGAATATCGATCGCCGGCCAAATTTGCATTTTTCGTTCCTCGATTAAAATTTCGGCTCTTTTATCTTTTCGTCTCGACCGCCGACGCGTTTTCGCCGACGCTCGAATCGGAAAACGGGCGACGCTCTAACGCGACGACTCGCCGCCGATTCTCCTTTCTTATTTTAACCTAATTTTATTTTTCGAAAAGAGCGGGCGCCGACGAAAAAACGCGCTCCGTTCGCTTCGTCGATTCCGTCGCCGCGTTCAATCGGCAAATTTTCGCCGTTTTTCCTCGGTCGCCCAATTTAACTCGCGTTCCTCGACGCGTCGCGAAAAATTTCGTCTTTACCCTATAGATATATTGAAAGAAAACGCCGCGCCGACGAAAATTTTCCAAGAAACGAGAAAAAGCGACGCGAAAACGCCGGAAAAGCCAAGAACGATATTGACAAAAATCGTTTTTGCGCCGACAATAAAAGACGCGTTTTCGTCGACGACGGTTCGCCGACGCGCTTCCTATTTTGCGCGTTTTACTTATTTTGCGCCTTTTGCCCCAATGATCAGCTTAAGCAGACAAGAAATCGTTCAAACGACCCGTCATTTAATCGTTAAAGTCGGCACCAACGTCCTTACGACGCGCGACGGTCTCCTCAACCGCGACCGCATTCGTTCGTTGGTCGCCGAAATTTGCGCCATTCGCGAACGCGGCGTCGAGGTGATCCTCGTCAGTTCCGGGGCGGTCGGGGCCGGAATGGGGCGGCTCGGTTTGGCGAAGCGTCCGAAATCGCACCCGGAACTGCAGGCGGTCGCCGCGGTCGGGCAAGGAACGCTCATTCAATTTTACGAGCAGGAACTCGACGCGCGGGGCGTTCTCGCGGCGCAAGTCCTCTTGACCGCCGACGATTTGGCGCGTCGCGACCGTTATCTGAACGCTTGCAACACCTTCAAATCGCTCCTGAAATTCGGCGCTCTTCCGATCGTCAACGAGAACGACGCGGTCAGCACCGCCGAGCTCGACTCGACTTTCGGCGACAACGACCGGCTCGCGTCCCTCGTCGCGAACATTTTCCCGGAATCGCTTCTCATTTTGTTGACCGACGTCGACGGTCTTTACGACGGCGACCCGAGTTTGCCGGAGTCGAAGCTCGTTTCCGTCGTCGACCGCTGGACGCCCGACCTGATGCGAATGGTCGCCGAGAAACGCTCGAGCCGCAGCAAAGGCGGGATGTCGAGCAAGCTCCGCGCCGCGCAAACCGTTACGAGCGCCGGCGGTTGCATGATGATCGCCAACGGCGACGACCCGGAGATTTTGACGAAAATTTACACCGGCGAAGAATATGGAACGGTTTTCTTTCCGCGCCGCCGTCTCTCCGCTCGCAAACGTTGGGTCCGGTTCGCGCCGGTTCCGAGCGGAAGTCTCGTCGTCGACGACGGCGCCGCTAAAGCGCTCGAAACGCAAGGGAAAAGCCTCCTCCCGATCGGCGTTCTGAACTGTTTCGGACGCTTTAAAAAGGGGGACGTCGTTTCGATCGTCGACCGCGAAAACCGCGAAATCGCCCGCGGGCTCGCCAATTACGGACATAAGGAAGTCGCGATGATTCGGGGCCGACGCGCGTCGGAAATCGCCGATATTCTCGGTTTTTGCCCTTACGTCGAAATCGTTCACCGCGACAATATTCAAACCAACGCCGAATTTTTAGACGATTGAACGCTTTTTAAACGATTGAACGCGAGTTGCTTTTTTCAACGTCGACGGTATAATAACAACAAATAACCAATAACGAGCGACCGTCGCGGCGCCGCCGTTTGCCCCGACGGTCCATTCCCCCTATTTCCCCCTATTTCCCCCTATTTCCCCCGCTTTTCCCG
>JAFTUJ010000174.1 GCA_017466305.1 Thermoguttaceae bacterium | reverse complement strand
TCGTCCCGGCAAACGTCGGCGGAGGTGTAAATCGTCGGAACCGACGCGAGCCGCTTTTCGCAAACGGCGCGAATCGCGTCGAAATATTCCGGTCGCTTGACGTAAACCCGCGCGACGGCCAAGTCGCTCAAACCGGCGTCGAAACCGGCGATCCCGTGTTTCTCGAGGTTCGACCCGGCGATCAACGCGGCGATGTTGTCGAGCGTTTGTTCCGCTTGCGCGCCCGGGTCGCCGATATGAACGGTGCGTTGGTCGACGATGCTCGCCGTTCCGGAGACGTAAACGGCGCAGCGTCCGTTGAAGCAAACCGCCGCCGCGCGCGAAAATTTCGGGCTCTTCGGGGAGTAAAATTCGGCGTAATCGAACGCCGGCGTTTGATTCGGGTTCTCCAACGGAACGACGACGGCGTCCGGACGCTCCGTTTTGATCGCTTGGCAACTGATCGCGACGTCGACGTCGTCCCCGCCGATGCCGGTCGACGCCGGGTAAATCGCCCCGAGCGGAACGTTTTTCGGCAAATAACGCTCCAAAAACCGAATTCCGTAAAAGAAATCGGAACGAGCGCGGTTCAGCTCCTTGTATCGCTGCGTTTCGCCCTCTTCGAGAACGATGTCGCCCTGATAAATCCAAGTGCGGAAGATTTGCGGCGTCAAAAATCCGTTCAACTCGACGGCGCGGCGCATTCGGCAAAACGCGTCGAACGAACGCTCGTAAGCGCCGACCGGCTCCGAACCGGGCCCGAAACCGCCGAAAAAGCCGAGTTCGACGTCGGCGTATTCGACGAGCGTCGCGTGTTCGCCGCGCCGCGTCAGTTTGACGGCGCCGTCGGAACCGCTCGCGTCCGCCGAACGAATCGCGGTCGCTTCAAGAATCAACGCGAGCCGACCGTCGCAAGCCTTTTGCGGGATAAAGGTCGTTGCCGGGACGTTTTCCGCGCCCCAAACCTTCCGCATAACGGCGCGAACCAACTCTTTGTCGCCGATTTCGCGCAAAAAGACGTTCAACTTGACGACGCGACCGGCGAAATTCGCTTCGGAAAGCGCCGCGTCGAGCCGTCGAAACGCGTCGAACGTTTGCGCGCGAGCGTTCCCTTCGCCGTTCGAGGTCGCGACGCCGTAAAAATACTCGACGCCGTTTTTGTCGACCGTCGAATAGGCGCAACCGTCGACGGCGCCGCGTCGAAGCGTTTCGTTTTCTTTTCGTTCTTGAAGCATCGCAAAACTCCCGTCGCGGTCAAGGTTTCGTTGCCGCGCTCGAAAAAAATCGGTTAATCGGCCCGTTCGGCGAAAACGCCGTCGCTCGGACGTCCAAGCGCTGACAACAACAAAAAACGCGTCCGTTTCGCCGCCGTTCGCTCTCGCTCGAACGTTTTCGACGTCGGCCCCGCCCCGGCAAAACGGGAAAACGCCGAAGACGAGCGCCGTTTTTTCAACGACGAAACAACAGTTTCTATTGTAACGCGTCTTCCGTTAAATTTCAAACCCTAAAACGCGTTCGAGTCGAAAATTTGCGAGATTTTTTCCTAAAAAAATCGACGTCGCCGGTATTTTGCGCCTTAAATTGCGCCGTCGCGCTCTTTTTTCGGTCGCTCGGCTTCCGTTCGTTCGGCGATTTTTGTCGCGCCGCCGTTAAAATCCGCGCAAACCGCCGCCAATTTAGCACACAACAATCAAAGTTGCAACAATTTCCATTTTCCGCCGCGCCGCCGAGAACTCGCGCCGCCGCCATTTTTGCGCCAAGGCCCGGGATTCTCTGAACGCAAAAAGCCCTTTCGGTCGCAAAGAACCGAAAGGGCTTTTAAGAGGCGACGCCGAAACGCCGCCCGTTTCAAAACGCGTCCGCCGACGCTCGAACCGTCGTTCAAGCGCCGAATTGGAACGCCGTTCGCCGAACGCCGCGCGCTCGACGCAAAATGCGGAAACGCGTCGTTCGAACGCCGAGCGATACTCCGTCGACGTTCGAAACCGACGACCAATCCGAAAACGCGATTAACGTTTCGAGAATTGGGTGCCGCGGCGAGCTTTGCGGAGACCGTACTTTTTGCGTTCGACTTCGCGAGCGTCGCGGGTGAGGAGGCTCTTTTCGCGGAGGACGGCTTCGCATTCCGGATCGAATTCTTTCAACGCGCGAGCGATGCCGAGTTTGCAAGCGTCCGCTTGACCGGTGACGCCGCCGCCGCAGACGGTGATAACGACGTCGACCGTTTCTTTTTTCTCGGTCGCGAGGAGCGGCGCGAGAACGGCGTTGCGGAGTTGTTGGGTGCGGAAGAATTCTTCGAATTCGCGGTTGTTGACGCTGATGCGACCTTGGCCCGGGCGAATACGGACGCGAGCGATCGCCGTCTTGCGGCGGCCGGTGCCGAGTTTGTCGTTTTTGCCGTTGCCTTCAATAACGTAGTTGCCGCGTTTGATCATTTTATTTGTTCCTTTATCGTCGGATAAGGCTTTTATTCGCTTTAAAACGCTAATATCGCCCGCTTAATTACTTTTTGATAGCCAATTCAAGAGCTTCCGGTTGTTGCGCTTGGTGCGGGTGCGCGTCGCCGGTATACAGCTTAAGTTT
>JAFTUJ010000173.1 GCA_017466305.1 Thermoguttaceae bacterium | reverse complement strand
GTTCTGAAAAAGACCGACTTCGGCGCGCGTTTCCCGCAAAAGGTCGCGATGCATATCGGGTGTCATGGTCGTCGCGAACTTGGAATCGCTCGCGCCGCGCAAACGTTGATCGACAATATCCGCGACTTGGAATACGTTCCGATTCCGAACGTCGAGGAGTGTTGCGGGTTCGGCGGGACGTTCAGCGTCAAGATGCCGGGGACGTCGTTGGCGATGGGGAACAAGAAAATCGAAAATATCCGCAAAGTTTACCGCGACGGCGTTCGTTGCATCGCGACGACCGACTTGAGCTGCGCGATGCACTTCGGCGGAATGATGCGGCGCGACCCGGAATTGAAGTCGCTCCAAATTCGCTATCTTGCCGAACTTCTCGTCGACTGAACGAGCAAGCGAAGAGCGCGAGCGGGCGAAACGGAACGTCGGCGGCAAAATGGAGAAGTTGGGTAAACTGGAACGGTCGGAAGAACGAGCGGCGACGCGAACGTCGGAGCGAGCGGAAGAACGAACGGCGACGCAAACGTCGGAGCGAGCGGAAGAACGAGCGGCGACGCGAACGTCGGAGCGGTCGGAAGAACGAGCGGCGACGCGAACGTCGGAGCGAGCGGAAGAACGAGCGGCGACGCGAACGTCGAGCGTTTGGGTCGACTTAACGCGCCCGCTTCGCGAAGGGATTCCGGTTTACCCGGGCGACCCGTTGTTCCAAGCGCGCCCGTTCGCCGAACACTCGACGGACGGTTTTCGCGGAACGCGTTGGGCGTTCGGGTCGCATACCGCGACGCATTTGGACGCGCCGTTTCATTACTTTGTCGACGGCGAGACGCTCGACTCGTTTCCGGTCGATTTTTTCGTCGGCGACGCGGCGGTTCTCGACTTGCGCTCGACGGTCGGCGTCGACTCGGCGCGTTTCGCGGCGCCGCGGCGCGTCGGGCGTCCCGTTTTGATCGAACCGTCCGACTTGGAGCCGTTCGAGCCGATTTTCGACGCGGTTCCGTTCGTTTTTTTGCGCGTCGGTTGGGCGGAGCGGTTCGGGCGCGCCGATTTTTACAACGCGTTTCCGTCGTTGACGCCGGAGACCGCCGACTGGTTGGCCGACTTCCCGAAACTGCGGATTCTCGGGCTCGAAACGCCGTCGTTGGTCGCGTTTCCGACCGACGATTCGGACGTCGCGAACGTTTCGCCGTCGACGTCGAACGTCTCCGCCGCCGACCGAGTTCGTTCGTTCGACCCGGAATTTTTGCCGGACGCGTTCCCGGCGTCGCCGTCGTTTTCTCCGTCGGAACCGAAATTTTCGGCGGAAAACGGAACGGACGAATCTTCCGCCGCCGACGGCGCCGACGTCGACGCGGAGCCCGGCGCGCCGCTCGACGAAGCGGAATTTTGCGCCGACGCGGAGTGTCATCGGATTTTGTTGGGCCGCCGTCCGCCGATTTTGCTTTTGGAGGGGCTCGTTTCGTTGGAGCGTTTGCCCGCGTTCGCGCCGCCGAGCGCGCCGGGGGAACGCGTCGAGTTCGACGCGGCGAAGGCGTTCGAAACGGTCGTTTTCCCGTTGTTGATCGAGCGGAGCGACGGTTGTCCGGCCCGCGTCGCGGCGCGGTTGCGAGCGGACGCGGCGGAAAGCGAACGGCAAACGGTCGAAAATTGAACGTAAACGGTTCGAGCGTTAAAACAAGCGACGCAAGCCGGGCGAACCGCGTTAAAATAGGCGTTTTGCGCAAGTTTTGCGGCGCTCGGCGTCGTTATTTCCTTATTTCCTCTTCTTTTTGCCGAACGAAACGGGGTTCCGATGGATTGGACGTCTCGAAGTTTTGCGTCGCGCCGTTTGAGTCGAATCGCGGCGATTTCTTTTTTTGCGGTCGGTTTGGGCGACGTTTCGTTTGCGCAAACGCCGCCGCCCGACGTCGCGGCGCAAAATCCGTTCGCGGCGCGAGCGGCGCAAGGGGCGGCGAAGCGCGTTAATTTGACGCCCGGCGCAAACTCGGCGGACGCGGCGATTTCGGTCGATTCGGCTAATTCGGCAAGCGGCGGCGTTCGGATAAATTCGGCTAATTCGGCAAGCGGCGGCGTTCGGGCGAATTCGGTTAATTCGGCAAGTTCGGCAAGTTCGGCAAGCGGCGGCGCTCGGGCGGATTTGGCAAATTCGGCAAACGGGGCAAACGGCGGCGCGTTCGAACCGGGCGCAAGCGTCGCGAATCGCGTCGACGTTTTGCGTTTGAAGAGCGGCGAAACGCTTTCCGGAACGGTTTCGCGGATTTCCGGTCGCGGCGGCTTGACGTTCCAAACGACCGACGGCGCGGCGCGAACGGTTCCGCTCGACGAGATCGACCGACTCGAAGCGAGCGTCGGCGCCGAGTTCGCGCGGGGCGTCGAGGCGTTCGAACTCGGGCGCAAACTCGGCGACGCGGCGGAGTTCCGGCGAGCGGTCGCGCTTCTGCAGGCGGCGCGCAAGGCGGACGAGCGGCGTTGGGCGAAGGAATGGGCGACGGCGAAAATCGTCGACGCGCTCGTCGCGCTCGGGCGGGACGACGACGCGGCCGCGCAATTCTTCCTCATTTGCCGACTCGACCCCTATTCCGCCTTTTTGCCGTCGATTCCGTTGCGTTGGGCGCCCCGCGCGGCGTTCGGAGCGGGCGAGTCCCCGGACGCGCGGCGGCAAGCGGAGGACGAAGCGGCGCGTTGGCTCCCGGCGACGAAGAATCCGAGCGGCGTCGCGAACCCGCTCGGGCGGCTCTTGGCGGCGTCGGTTTTGCTCGATTCGGCGCGGTATAAAAAGGACGCGGTCGAAGCGTTGCGCGATTTGGCCGTTTGCGAACCGCCGGAGGACGCGCGCTCCGACGCCGACGCCGTTCGGACTTGCCGGACGGTCGCGCTTCTCGCGGCGGCGCAGCGTTGGCGGCTCGAAACGTTGACGAATCCGACGGCGGAAACGGTCGACCGTTGGGCGGAGACGGCGGCGCTCTTGCCGGTCGAACTTCGTTTGGGCCCGGCGTTTCTCGTCGCGGTTGGGAACGAATCGCTCGGTCGGGACGACGCGGCGGCGGACGGCTTTTTGCGGGTCGCGCTTCTTTCGGCGGCGAATCGGAACCTCGCGGAGCGGGCGACGGCGCGGGCGGCGTCGGCGTTCGAACGGCTTGGACGGCGCGACGAAGCGGAAACGTTGCGGCGCGACGCCCAGCGGCGGTTC
>JAFTUJ010000172.1 GCA_017466305.1 Thermoguttaceae bacterium | reverse complement strand
GGCGGTCGTCGGTTTGAGGTTGGCGTTTTGGGGCCCCGACCGTTGCGACGTAAAAAAACGCCGTCGAATTCGCAAACTCGGCGGCGGGAGAACGGGAAGCGTTGAAACGACACGTTAAACGTCGAATCGAGTCGGCGGCGACTCGTCAAACGGCGGAACGGCTCGGCGGCGGTTAACGGTCGGCGGTCGCGAAAAAGTCGAATTCCGCCCCTTCGGGAGCGACCGGGCGCGGCTCGACGACCGAATACGACGAACCGGAGCGCGGCGGACGGTCGGCTTCCCGCATCGCGGCGCGGCACATGCGCATACAAGCGAGGAGCAGCAGAAGGACTAAAAAGCGTCCGATTCGGTCGGCGCAAGAACTTTCGTTGTTGTAATTGGACACGATATTCTCCCTGAGTTCTGAATTGCTAAAATGTTGCAAAAATAACGCGGAAAGGTCGCGTCGAAGAGACTTCGGCGGCTTCGCTATAGACGTTAAAGGGGAAGGAAAACGTTTCCGACGAAAAAAAGTCCAATTTTTGCGAAAAAATGAAAAAAATACGTCGGAAGGGGAAACGAACCCGAAAGAGCGCCTTCCCTCAAAAGATATAAGACGCGTCGGAGAAAGATTGCGACAAAAAAAAGAAAGAAAGGGCGAAAAAACGCAAAAAACGTTGCGTCGCCGTTCGAATTGAAATTTCCGAACGGCGACGCGAAGGCGGAAAAGGACGTTCCGTTACTCGGCGCCCGGCGTTTCGGGCGATTCGACCGGTTGGTTTTCCGCGACGGCGACTTGCGGCGTTTCGACCGGTTGGTTTTCCGCGACGGCGACTTGCGGCGTTTCGACCGGTTGGTTTTCCGCGACGGCGACTTGCGGCGTTTCGACCGGTTGGTTTTCCGCGTCGGCGGTTTCCGACGTTTCGTCGGGTTCGTCGACCGGAGCGAGCGCGATTCGGAACCCGGCGTCGAGGCGTTTTCGGGCCTCGCGCCTCGACGCGACGACTTCGCGAGCGGACGAAGCGCAGGCGTCGACCGTCGAGTCGAAGGAACCGCCGCGCAAAACGAACGTCGGCTCCGCGTCGGAAACGTCGGTATTGGGAGCGTTTTCGACCGCCGTCGTCCATTCGGCAAGGTTGCCGTGCATGTCGTAAAGCCCCCAAGCGTTCGATTTAAAAAGACCGACGTTGCCGGAACCGTTTAGGTGGTAAGAGGCGTCCGGCTCGGCGAAAACGGCGTCGCGGAACGTCAGACGGTCGCCGACGTTGAACGCCGTCGTCGTTCCGGCGCGACAGGCGCGCTCCCATTCGGCTTCGGTCGGGAGGCGAAACGCGAAACCGTCCGGCTTCCCTTCGAGCGAATTGAGTCGTTCGCAAAGACGGCGCGCTTCTTCGAAGTCGACGCGAGCCGGGAAGGCGAAGAGCAACGGACGCGCTCGGCGGCCTGAAAGCGCAAGTATCGAGGTTTGATCGTTTGGCAACGAAAACAACGAAAAAGGCGTATTATGCGCTTCGAGGCGGAAAACGATCTTTTCGGTCGTCTCCGTTTCGAGGAGCCAAAAACCGCGCTCGACCGTCGCTTGACCTTGAACGGCGGCGGTCGCGTCGCGTCCCGTCCCGTCCGCCGCGCTCCCGGGAATCCAGCGGAAACGGAGGTCGACGTTCCGGCTCGAATCGCCGTCGTAAAGCGTTAGCGTTTGGAGGGTTCCGCCCGAGCGTTCGCCGTTGTCGCTCCAATTCGCGTCTTGCGGCGCGCGCAGTTTCGGAACGGGCGCCTGCGACCATTTGCCCGCCTCGGACGCTTTTTCGACGAGTAAACGACCAAAATCGGCCTTGCGAATCGCGTCGACGTCGAGTTTGCCGTCGACGGTTGGCGCGCTCAAACGCCGGGCAATTTCCACGTGTTCGTGCAAGTCGCCGAAGAGGTAAGGAATCGGCGGCGCGTTTTCGGACGTCGAAGACGCGTCGCGTTCCGTTCGCTCGGGGGGAGCGTCGACGACGCGGGGAAAGGTCCACTCGTCGACTTGGTTATAACGGTCCGAGTCTTCCGTCGCGAGACGACAAAGGCCCCCGCCGCCAAAAATCGCGAGAATTAGCCCGTATTTGACGCTGTAAAAGAGGATTTGCGCGAATACGCCGGGCTCGTCGCGACGGGCGCTCGGCGGCGCGTTTTGCGAAGTTCGCGTCGACTCGGCGGTCGGGGCGTTTTCGGTTGTTTGCGTCGACTCGGCGGTCGGAGCGTTTTCGGTTGTTTGCGTCGACTCGGCGGTTTGCGAGTTTTGCGGCGTCGGCGAAGCGTCGTCGCGGGGCGTTTCGTAATCTTGGAAGGCGCGGAAGTCGCCGTAATTTTTATCGTCGCGGGAATCGAACATTGGCGGAAACCTTTTGGAAAACGCGGAAACGGGGAAAACGAACGCGACGCGGCGGGCGGAACGACGTCGGAAAATCGCGGCGTTTGCGCGATAAAATGGCGGAAATCAAAAAGACTGTAAAAAACGACGCTCGACATAAAAAGCCGAACGTCGTTGAAAAAGTCGGCGCCGGAAGCTCCGGAAAACGACGTTTCAAAACGCGGAAAACGTCGGGGCCGGCGCGGGAAGCGTCAGCGGGGGAGGCGCAATTCTAACGTTTTTTGCTGCAACTCCATTCGCGCTTTGATCTCGTCGAGCGAGTCGCCGCCGAACTTTTCGACGAGCGCCGCCGCGATCTCGAACGCGACGACGTTCTCGACGACGACCGAAGCCGCCGAAATCGCGCAAGCGTCGCTCCGCTCGTAAGCCGCCTCGACCGGATCGAGCGTCGCCAAGTCGACCGAGCGCAACGGTTTAAGAAGCGTCGGAATCGGCTTCATCGCGGCGCGAACGACGATCGGACAGCCGTTCGTCATTCCGGCTTCGAGCCCGCCGCAACGGTTCGTCGGACGAACGAACCCGAGCGAACGCGTCGAACGGAGCGAAGCGTCCCAAAGAATTTCGTCGTGCGATTGCGAACCGGGCGTCTTCGCGAGCGCGAACCCGGCGCCGATTTCGACGCCCTTCATCGCTTGAATCGCCGCGACCGCCTGCGCGAGGCGACCGTCCAGCTTCGACGACCATTGCGCGTGCGTCCCGAGCCCGAACGGAACGTTCGTAACGCGAACCTCGATCAAACCGCCGATCGTGTCGCCGGCGCTTCGGGCGTCGTCGATCGCTTTCTTCGCTTCCGCGTCTTTGTCGGGGCGGAGCGAGAAAATTTCGTTCCCGTCGCGAATCGCTCGCAACTCTTGCGCCGAAAGCGTTTCCGTCGACGCGTCCGGCGTCAGGTCGACCGCGCCGACGCCCGAAACGAACCCGACGACGTCGATTTCCAGTTCGCGGAGAAGAAGTTTCGCCAACGCTCCCGCCGCGACGCGAGCCGCCGTTTCGCGAGCGCTCGAACGCTCCAAAATCGGACGAATCCCTTGACCGTACTTCATCGAGCCGGTCAGGTCGCCGTGTCCCGGGCGCGGTTGCGTCGGCGTCGGCATTTCGTCGATTTTATAGTCGCGATTCTTGACCCAAAGGAGAATCGGCGACCCCATGCTGACGCCGCGCCAAATTCCCGTTAAAATTTCCGCCGAGTCCGTCTCGATTTTTTGCCGTCCGCCGCGACCGTACCCGCCTTGACGGCGCCGAAGCTCCGCGTCGATGAACGCCGAGTCGAGCGGAACGCCCGCCGGGAACCCGTCGACCAACGCCGCGAGACCTTTGCCGTGCGATTCGCCCGCCGTTTGGTAAGTCAACATATCGCGCCTCCTTCAAAAAACGCCGCTATTAATAAGGGGAAAACTGGGGAAATATCGGAAATGGGAAAACGCCGCCCGGTTGAACGCGTTGAAACGCTAACGGCGTCGGGATTTTGCGTCGCCGTCGTTTTATTTAGCGTTTCGCGTTGGGCCGTCCGACGTAAACGCAAACAGTCCCCGACCGACGCCGCGTTGGTTGGGGAAAACGCTAGCGGCGTCGGTTAACGGGGAAATCGGCGTTATTTAGCGTTCGAAATCAAACGCGGAGATCGACGTCGTCCGCGGCCAAGTCGGCGTAACGAGCGCGAATCGGCTCGACCACTTCGGCGATGAACTCGTCGACTTGCTCCGGCGCGCGCCCGACGAACTTCGACGGGTCCATCTCGGCGTCGATATCGACCGACGCGAACGCCGGGTCTTTGCGGAGACGTTCGAGGAGGTCGTTTTCGCCGCCTTCGATCTTGACGACGTTCGCCGCCGCGACGCTGTGTTGGCGAATGTGTTCGTGCAGGTCTTGACGGTCGCCGCCCGCTTCGACCGCCGCCATCAAGATGTTTTCGGTCGCCATAAAGGGCAGCTCGGCGCGGAGGTTCTTCTCGACGACTTTCGGGTAAACGACGATATTTTCGACGACGTTTTGAATAACGATCAAAATCGCGTCGATCGCCAAGAACGCTTGCGGAATCGACAAACGACGGTTCGCGCTGTCGTCGAGGGTGCGCTCCATCCACTGCGTCGCGATCGTCATCGCCGGGCTCGATTGCAGGCTCATCACGAAGCGGGCCAGCGAGCAGACGCGTTCGCATCGCATCGGGTTGCGCTTGTACGCCATCGCGCTCGAGCCGATTTGGTTCTTTTCAAACGGTTCTTCGAGTTCCTTTTTGTTCGCGAGAATGCGCATGTCGGTCGCGAACTTGTGCGCGCTTTGGGCGATTCGCGACAAAATGTCGAGAATTTGCGCGTCGAGCTTGCGCGGGTACGTTTGACCGGTGACGGCGAACGCTTTGTCGAAGCCGATTTTGTCGCAGACGCGGCGTTCGAGTTCGCGGACTTTGGCGTGGTCGCCGTCGAAGAGTTTCAGGAAGCTCGCTTGCGTGCCGGTCGTCCCTTTGTTCCCGAGCGTTTTGAAATTCGCGATGCGGTATTCGAGGTCTTCAAGGTCGGTCGCGAAGTCGTAAGTCCAAAGCGTCGCGCGTTTTCCGACGGTCGTCGGTTGCGCCGGTTGAAGGTGGGTGAGGCCCAAGCACGGGAGGGCGCGGTACTCGGCGGCGAACTTCGCGAGGCGGTCGATCACGACGACGAGGCGGTCGCGCACCATGCGGAGCGCTTCGCGGTAGAGGATCGCGTCGCCGTTGTCGGTAACGAAGCAGCTGGTCGCGCCGAGGTGAATGATCCCCTTGGCGTTCGGGCAGAGGTCGCCGTAAGTATGGACGTGCGCCATGACGTCGTGGCGGAGTTTTTTCTCGTACGCGGCGGCGACGTCGAAATCGATATCGTCGACGTGTTCTTTCAGCTCGTCGATTTGCGCTTGCGTCACCGGGAGCCCGAGTTCGAGTTCCGCTTCGGCCAGCGCGATCCAAAGTTTGCGCCACGTCGAAAATTTCTTTTGCGGGCCGAAGTGTTCGCTCATTTTTTTGGAGGCGTAACGAGCGATCAACGGGTTGTCGTAATTCAAATAATCTTTCATGGCGAGCCTTTCCGACGGCGGTTTTCCGGGCGTTCGAGGTGGTGCGTTGTTTTTCGAGTCGAGCGTTCGGCGGAGCGGCGTTTGACGACGGCTCGGAACGCGACTTATTTTCATTATCCGCAAACGGAGCGGAAGGTCAAGGGGTTCGAGCGCTTTGGCGGCGTTTCGGAACGTTCGCGGGGAACGGTCGCGCCGGTTGGCGAAGACGCGGAAGATAGGCGGTTAGCGCAAAATAGCGAAACAAAACGGCGGGCGGGGCGTCGAAATTAGACGGTTGTGCGCAAACGGACAAGCGCGGGAAAGAAGCCGGTTGCGAAGACGCGGAAGATAAGCGGTTAGCGCAAAATAGCGAAACAAAACGGCGGGCGGG
>JAFTUJ010000171.1 GCA_017466305.1 Thermoguttaceae bacterium | reverse complement strand
GCCATTTGCGACGCCGCGTCAAACGGCGGCAATTAGCGGTGATACTCTTGCAGCGAGCAGACCTTTTCGAGTCCGCCGCGAATCGCTTCGATTCCTTTGAGCGCCGCGAACGCCGCCGCGAGCGTCGTCATGTACGGGATTCCCAAGCGAATCGCCGTCTTGCGGATGTACGAGTCGTCCGTTTGACCGCGTTTTCCAAGCGGCGTGTTGACAACGAGTTGCACGCCGTTGTTCTTCATCGCGTCGACGAGATTCGGGCGGCCTTCGTTGATTTTCGCGACTTTTTCGCACGGGACGCCGAGTTCTTGGAGCGCGGCGTAAGTGCCTTCGGTCGCCAAAATCTTGAAGCCGAGGCGAGCGAACCCTTGCGCGACGGTCGCGAAAACGCTTCCGGCGGCGCGGTCGCGGTCGGAAATCGTCATCAGGACGGCGCCTTCGGTCGGCAACACGCAACCGGCGGCTTCTTCCGCTTTATAGAACGCGAGCCCAAAGGACGGCGACAAACCGAGCACTTCGCCGGTCGAGCGCATTTCCGGGCCGAGAATCGGGTCGACTTCCGGGAACATGTTGAACGGGAAGACCGCTTCTTTGACGCCGAAATGACCGATAGGATTCGTTTCGAGCTTCATTTCGGAAATTTTTTCGCCGAGCATCGCCCGGGTCGCGAGCGCCGCCATTTGCACGTCGCAAACCTTCGAAACGAGCGGAACGGTGCGGCTGGCGCGCGGGTTCGCCTCCAAAATATACACGACGTCGTCCATAATCGCGTATTGGATGTTCATCAAACCGACGACGCCCATTTCGACCGCGATGCGCTTGGTGTATTCGCGAATCGTTTCGACGTGTTTCGGAGCGATGCTGATCGGCGGAATGACGCAAGCGGAGTCGCCCGAGTGAATCCCGGCCAGCTCGACGTGTTCCATCACCGACGGCACGAACGCGTCGACGCCGTCCGAAATCGCGTCCGCTTCGGTTTCGATCGCGTTGCTCAGGAAGCGGTCGACCAAAATCGGACGTTCCGGGGAAACGTCGACCGCCGCTTCGACGTATTCGACGAGTTGGCGTTCGTCGTGAACGACTTCCATCGCGCGGCCGCCGAGAACGAAGTACGGACGCACCATCAACGGGTACCCGACGCGGTTCGCGATTTCAAGCGCTTCTTCGACGTTCGTCGCCATCCCGGATTCCGGTTGCGGAATGTTCAGGCGTTGCATCATTTGACGGAAGAGGTCGCGGTCTTCGGCCATGTCGATCGTTTCCGGCGAGGTGCCGATGATCTTGACGCCTTCTTTCGCGAGGTCGGCGGCGAGGTTGAGCGGGGTTTGACCGCCGAACTGAACGACGACGCCGTCCGGTTGCTCCGCTTCGTAAATACTGAGAACGTCTTCGAGCGTCAACGGTTCGAAGTAAAGTTTGTTCGACGTGTCGTAGTCGGTCGAAACCGTTTCCGGGTTGCAGTTGACCATGACCGTTTCATACCCTGCCGCGCGCAACGCCATCGCGCAGTGGACGCAGCAGTAGTCGAACTCGATCCCCTGCCCGATGCGGTTCGGGCCGCCGCCGAGCACCATAATCTTTTTCTTGTCGCTAACGACGTTTTCGTCCGTCCCGTTGTACGTCGAGTACCAGTATTGCGCGTCGTCGACGCCGCTGACGTTGACCTTGTTCCAAACTTGCTTCACGCCGAGCGCCAAGCGACGCGAGCGGATTTCCTTCTCCGGAATCCCCAAAATTTTCGCGAGGTAACGGTCGGCGAACCCGTCCAATTTCGCTTGTTTGAGGAGTTCGTCCGGAAGCTCTTTCCCCTTATACGACAAGAGTTGTTCTTCCAGGTCGACGAGTTCTTTGATTTGTTCCAAGAAGTAGCGTTTGATTTGCGTCTTGGCGATGATCGCGTCGATCGTCGCGCCCTTGCGCAACGCTTCGTAAATCAGGAAGTAACGCCAGCTGTTCGGGACGCTCAGCTTTTGCAGGAGTTCTTCGACCGGAAGTTCGTTGAAGTTTTTCGCGAAACCGAGGCCGCAGTTCCCCTTTTCGAGCGAGCGAATCGCCTTTTGGAACGCTTCTTTGAAGTTTTTGCCGATACTCATCACTTCGCCGACGGCGCGCATTTGCGTTCCGAGCTTATCCTCGACGCCGCGGAATTTTTCGAACGCCCAACGCGCGAACTTGACGACGACGTAATCGCCGTAAGGCTTGTAATCTTCGAGCGTTCCGCCGCGCCAGTACGGCATTTCGTTCAGCGTCATCCCCGCCGCCAACTTCGCCGAAACGAGCGCGATCGGGAAACCGGTCGCCTTCGAGGCCAACGCCGACGAGCGGCTGGTGCGCGGGTTGATTTCGATAATAACGACGCGGTCGGAAACCGGGTCGTGCGCGAATTGGACGTTCGTGCCGCCGATGACGCCGATTTTTTCGACGATTTTATGCGCGTAACCTTCGAGCCGTTCTTGCAACTCCTTGCTAATCGTCAACATCGGCGCGGTGCAGAAAGAGTCGCCGGTGTGAACGCCCATCGGGTCGACGTTTTCGATAAAGCAAACGGAAATCAGCTTATTGTTCGCGTCGCGGACGACTTCGACTTCCAACTCTTCCCAACCGGCGACCGATTCTTCGATCAAGACTTCCGAAACCATCGACGCGGCCAACCCGCGAGCGACGACGGTGCGGAACTCTTCCGGGTTGTACGTGATCCCGCCGCCGGTTCCGCCCATCGTGTACGCCGGACGCACGACGCACGGATAGCCGAGTTTTTCGACGATCGCCTCCGCTTCT
>JAFTUJ010000018.1 GCA_017466305.1 Thermoguttaceae bacterium | reverse complement strand
GAACCAACGCGAGCCACCAATTTATCTTCTTCCCATTAAATAGCCATCCTAACGCCGCCGTAAAAACATATAGCAACGGCGCCAAACAACAAAAAGCACGAAAGGCTACTTTACTATTCGCCATACGCCAATTATTTTCGTATCCCTCATATTCGTAATAATGACTCAAATCCACATACCTATCGTAGAGGCACTCAAAGCTCCCAATCAAGCAAACGCCGGCAAGCGCGAGCAGAATCGGCGCGAAGATAAAAAAGCGTTTGGCGCGTTTTTTCACCGCATTCCACTTTTCTTCCGCTTTCTCTTTTTCCACGCGAGCGGCTTCCAACTGCTCTTGCGCTTCGTTATGTTTGCGTTCGGCGGCGTCGCGGTTTTCGCGCGCTTGCGCTACTCCGCCCTCTTGCGCGTCTTTCGCTCGACGCCAAAACGGGAACAGAATCGGCAAATGAACGTTCGTCGGGTCGACGACGCCGTTGATCGGCTCGCCCTGTTGGAAGTCGGCGCGTTCGTCGTCGAATCGGCCCATGCGCGTCGAGGCGACCATCGCGTACTTCGGCTTCCCGTTAAAGTATTGCGCGAAACTCGAACGAATCGTCTCGACGCAGTAACGCCCGTCTTCCGGCGACTTGCAGAGGTCGCTCTTCGTAATCAAGAAGATCAGCGCCGGGTCCGTCGTCTCCGTCGTCGTTTCATAGATCGCCGTCGTCGTTTCATCGATCGCCGTCGTCGTTTCATCGATCGCCGTCGTCGTTTCATAGATCGCCGCGAGCGCGCCCAAGAGCCCGACTTTAATTCGCTGCCAATCGTTGGAACGCTTGCCGCTCCCGGGTCGCGCCGCTAAGATCGCGTCCGCCGGAACGCACGCCAGAATCGCGTCGGACGAAGAAGCGCGCGCCAGGAAGGAGTCGACCTCGTGCCGACTCCCGCCGGTATCGTTCAAGAGCCCGCCGCGATAGTCGAGCCAGCTAAATTCGCCGATCGAGGCGCCGTCCTTCTTGCACGCGAAACGATACTCTTCGCTCTCCGCCGTTCCGGACGGCCAGACGCCTTCGTCGAGGATAACGTCCCACGCGCTCGCCAACTCCCGCGCTTGACTGTAATCTTTGCAGTTGAAATTGAATCCGGCGACGCCCTCTAACATGCGGAAGTAAGTCGCGTAAAGATAACAGCTTTTGCCGGTTCCGGACGGTCCGATCATCGTAAGTTTTACAGACGGTTGCGACATAACGCTTTCCTCTCGAACGATTGCTAAGTTAAGGTTTGTTAATGTTTAAAGTTTGTACGGAGCGCGCTTAAAGCCCGTTTTAAGCGCGCTTAAAATTTGTTTAAAGTTCGACGCGCGCACGCTTTGCGAACGCTAAAATAAGAAATATCCGCCCTCGCCGTCTTGCTCTTTCAACGTTTCGAGCGCGCTGTTAAAGAGAACGTCCAGCTCCTGCATACGAGCGTTAGACGCGTTCAAACGGTTGAGTTCCGGATCCTTGCCCTTAAAGAAGACGCCAATGTCCCCCCAAATCGACCGATTGTAATACGCCGAATGGTCGCGTTCGCAACGAGCGATTCGACGGTTCAGTTCGTCGCGGAAGCCGAATTTCATCGAGTGCAGGAACGGAAAGTAAACGTTCCCGATCGAGTCTTCGTTGATTTCGGAACACGCCGCCATCCCGTGCAAATACTGGTTTTGCGCCAACATGTCGATGAAGTTGCAGAGGTCGGCGCCGATTTTCGTTTCCGTCCAGTCGTCCGGGATAAGCGCTTGTTTCGTCAGCAAGAACGTCAGCGCCAACGGGTTGTTTTCGTTCGCGCGAGCGGCGTAAGCGAGCGTCAGCTGTTTGATTCGCATCCACTGACGGCGAATTTGGCGATCGTTCGAGTCGAGCGTCGAGCAATCCCAGAAGACGATCAACGCCTGCGCTTCGTTCAAGTAGCGCGACAGGTCGGCCGCGATCGGGTCGTTTTCGCGTTGGTGAATCGCGCCGCCGCGGTAGTCGATCCAATCGAAGTTGAAAAGCGAGTAACGATCGCCGTCGTCCGCCGTATAACGAAACTCAAAATTATATTCCGAACGAAATTCGGAACGACTCGGGTATTCGCCCCGACGCACGCGACGCGCCAAACGGTCGAGCGCCTTGCGATCCGCGTCGCGCGTCGCCGCGATGTTAAATCCCTTATCGTCGGCCATAAAGCCGTACATCGAAGCCATATAGGTTGTTTTCCCGACTTGCGAATCGCCGAGCATCAAAACTTTCATCGTTTTTCTCCATTTCTTTTCTTCAATCGATTTTAGCTCGCGAAGTTTCGTTTCCCGCTTACGCCTAATAGAGGACGCCAACGCAAAAATTTTACAATCTTACGCAAAAAAATTTTGAAAAAAAGCGCCGCGCTCGTCGCAAACGCGACATTTTGTCGCGCCGTCGTTCGCCGATCAGTCGAACATCCCGCCGCGCCCGGAGCCGAAGTCGAGCCTCACCTTGGGGCCCGGTCGCTCCGTCGTCGTCGAGGCGATCGCGCTAAACTCCGACGTCAAATTCAAGCGCGCGTCGACCGCTCGAACGCGGAACTCGTACTTCTTATCCCATTTCATCGCGACGTTTAACTCGCGCTCCGCCGTTTCGACGACGTTCCAAGCGCCGCCGTCGATTCGCGTTTGAACCTCGAACGTTCGCTCCGCGACGTCGCCGGTCGACCAAGCGAGACGCGCCTCCGGTCGCTCTTCGGAATCGACGCGTTCGAGCGTCAACGTCGGCGTCGCAAGCCGCGCTTTCAAAAAAGCGATCGGATTCGGCGGCGCCGCGATGTAACGTAGCGCCGCGTCGACGTTCGACGCTTCCCGCAGCGCGTTCGCGTCCAGCCCTTCGTCGAAAAAGTAATTCGCAACTTGTTTTTTTAGGCGACGTTCCGCGTCGGTCTCTTCGAACAGCGCGCCGCGTTCGTCGAGGCCGCGCAACACGAGCGACGTCCAATACCAAGCCAAATTCACCGGAAGAACGATCCCGTTCTCGTCGACGGCGAACGGGTCGACGCCCCACGAACGCAGCGTCGCGCTCAACGATTGAACGCAAGCGCGCGTCGCGTCGTCGCTCGGGCTCCAATTGTTGCCGTCGCAGCAGTTATATAAAATCGAAAACGCTTTCCCCGTTTCGACGATCCGACGCAGCGCGCGCCGCTCCGCGTCGTTCAACGAGCCGCGATTGTTCCCGCCGACGACGAAAAAGAGAAAATCGACGTCGTGTAAATAAGCGACCGTCCGTTCCGTGTCTTTTTCGTTCGCGTCAAAACCGGGCGTGTCGACGAGATTGACGTCGCGTAACAACGGCGACGGCGTCGCGATTTCGCAAAAGGCGACGCCGTCGTTCGCGTCGGAAAGCGCGACCGCTTCAAGCGTCGCTTTGTCGGTCGGTCGAACGCTTCCGTCGTCGCCGACGAGTCGAAATTCGACGTTTTCGGCGTAAACGTAACGCGTTACTTTCTTGGTTTTAGCGATTCCCTCGCCGGTAAGCGCGACGCGGTTTTGCAGGAGACAATTTGTCAACGTCGATTTGCCGTTTTGAAAACAGCCGACGAGCCCAATTTGCGGTTTTTTCGTTTTCATTATTTCACTTCTTTTAACGCTTT
>JAFTUJ010000170.1 GCA_017466305.1 Thermoguttaceae bacterium | reverse complement strand
GCGAGCCGCCGCCAAAACCGGAACGAAGCGGTGAAGTTCGCCGTACAAGGTGATTTCGTCGAAAATTTCGCGCCGATAACACTTCATGCCGCAGTTGTGGTCGTGCAGTTTGACCCCGGTGAGGCGGCTGACCATCCCGTTGAAAACGCGGCTCGGCAAGACTTTATGCCAAGGGTCGTGCCGCGTTTGCTTCCAACCGCTGACGACGTCGTAACCGGAGTCGATCAAGCGGAGAAAGTCCGGAATCTCTTTCGGGTCGTCCTGCAAGTCGGCGTCGAGCGTCATCACGATCGGAAGCGTCGCCGCTTTAAAGCCGACGTCGAGCGCCGCCGCCTTGCCAAAATTGCGACGAAAACGTATTCCGCGAACGCGCTCGTCTTTTTCGGCGAGTTCTTCGATTATTGTCCAACTTTTGTCGGTCGAGCCGTCGTCGACGAAGATTAGTTCGATTTTCGCGGAGAGCGTTTCGGCGACCGCGACGATTTCGTCGTAAAGGAGGCGCAAACTTTCTTCTTCGTTGAAAACTGGAACGACGAGAGAATATTCGATCATTTTTGGCTCTTTTCGCGTTAAACTGGGCGGGATGGGTGAGACGGGCGCTTTCGAGGACGTGGAGGAAAACGACGAATTTTCGGTTTTCCGGCAATTTCGCGCCGACTTCCGTTGCGTCGAACGTCGCGAAACGGTACAATAGTCGCGTTCGCGGCGCCGGACGTCGTTTATTTTAAGGAATTGACGACGCTTTGTCAAGCAAATTTTGGAACTTTGGGCCGTCGAAGCAGTTAGAATAGCGAAAATAAGCCGAAAAAACGGCGGGAAACACAAAGAAAAAATTGGGACGAGGAAAAAAATGACGAAAATTGCGTTTCGACGAAGAAACGTCGGCGGCGGTTGGCGCGGTCGAGCGGCGGTCGCGTTGGCGTTCGCCGTCGGTTGCGTCGGGTTGGGTTTTGACGGTCAGAACGATTTTAGCGGCGTCGGCGTCGGCGGAAACGTCGCGCTTGCGACCGAGTATTTTCTCGACTCGGCGGGCGGAAACGACGCGAACGACGGGAAGTCGCCCGAAACCGCTTGGCGAACGCTTGAACGGCTCGACAAGGCGGCGCTCGAACCGGGGGACGTCGTTCGCTTCCGGCGCGACCGCGTTTGGCGGGGAACGCTCCGGACAAAATCGGGAAGCGAGGGAAAACCGGTCGTTTATTCCGATTACGGGGACGGGGCGAAACCGCGAATCTTGCAAAGCGTCGACTTGAGTTCGACGGAATTTTGGACGAAAATCGACGACCCGAGCCGCTCGATTTGGGCGACCGCGCCGGACGAAATCGTCGATTCGCCGTCGAACGACGTTAATTCGGGCGCTTCGGGCGAAGTCGGCGATTTCGGAACGACCGGAGCGGTTGGGAATATTGGCGAAGACGTCCAAGACGGGGGAAATTATCGGAATAACGAAAACGGCGAACTTGGGCAAAGCGGCGAAAATGGCGAAGTCGGGCAAAGCGGCAAAAATAGCGAAGTCGGCGGCGTCGCGAACGCGGTCGAACGCTTCGCCGGCGGCGGTTGGAGCGTTTATACGGAAGAAGACGCGGAAGCGTCGAGCGAACTCGCGGTCTTCGTCGAACTCGACGGCGCGCCCGGATATTCGTTAAAATGCGAAAAGTCGGGGTCGAAAAAGACCTTTTTGCAATGGACGGCGCAAGGTTTCCCGACGCGGGCCGGGTTGACGCTCGCTTGGCGCTTCCGCGCTCGCTCGACCGTTCCGTTCTCGATCGACGCGTCCGTTCCGAGCTTCTTCATGTCCGGGAAACCTTGGACGAATTATGGCGACGTCGCTTGCGACCGGCTCGAGTTCGGCCCGGAATGGCGCGAATACGAGTTGATCGTTTCGTCGAAAGTCGACGCCGAGGACGCCCGACTCACCTTCTTTTTCGGCGGCGCGATTCCGGACGGCGCCCGATTCGACTTCGTTCCGGGAACGGCCCGCGCGGTCGAACGCCGCTCCGTCGGGCTCGTCGAGGACGTCGGGAACTTGGTCTTGACCCGTTGGCAAAACGGAGACGCCGCCTCGACGCCCGCGACGCTCGAATTCCTCGACCCGGTTACGGAAGCGGCGACGACACGCGTCCTCCCGACCGCCGACGAACGCGAATTCGCCGGGTTCAAGCGTTGGTCGCTCGACGAATTGAAGGCGCCGAACGACTTTTGGTTCGACTTGGCGACGAAACGACTTGACGTCTTGAGCGACGAAAACCCCGGCGTCGCGTTCGAGGGAATCGAAGCGCCGCTGCGAACGAATACTTGTATTTGCAACGCGAACGACGTTATTATTGAAAATATCGCGTTTTCGCACACGGCCGCGCACGGGATTTCCCTCAACGGCGCGAAACGCTGCGTCGTTCGGAACTGCGATTTCGACTGGATCGGCGGCGGCGACCTTTACCGCGAAGGGGGCGCCGGACGCCGGACGCGGTACGGAAACGGCGTCGAATTTTGGGAAAGCTCCGAAGATTGCGTCGTCGAATTTTGCCGATTTTCCCGAATTTACGACGTCGCGGTAACGACGCAAGGGCCGGAAAAAGCGATTTCGCGGAATTTGACGATTCGCGACAACACGATGTTCGACTGCGAACAAGCGTTCGAGATTTGGTTCTCGCACCCGGAAACCGTCGTCGAAAATTTGATTTTTGAGCGGAATCTCTGCGTCGATATGGGGAACTGCTGGGGACACGCGCAGCGCCCGAATCCGCGCGCGACGCCGCTCCTCGGATACGGCCTCGACGCGAAGAAAGTCGACGTTATTATCCGTAAAAACGTTTTCTGCGGAACGGTTCAACACTTCGTTTGGTTCTATCATAACCGAATCGGCGAACACCGAATCGACGACAACGTCTATTGGACGCCGGACGAAAGCGTTTTGCCGCGCGAGGAAGGGGAGAAGTTCTTCTGGTACGACGCAAAAAATCCGCAAAGTTTAACGTTCGACGAGTACCGCAATGCGACCGGACACGACGCGAAGTCGCGTTGGGTCGAGCCGAAGTTCCGGAACCGCGACGCGAACGACTTCGAGCTGCTGAACCGCGACGAACTCGCCGCCGGGCCGCGTTCGCAACGTTAGT
>JAFTUJ010000169.1 GCA_017466305.1 Thermoguttaceae bacterium | reverse complement strand
CGGGGCCGGTTCGGCGGGTTTCGGGGCTTCCGGAGTCGGGGCCGGTTCGGCGGGTTTCGGGGCTTCCGGAGTCGGGGCCGGTTCGGCGGGCTTCGGGGCTTCCGGGGCCGGAGCCGGTTCGGCGGGCTTCGGGGTTTCCGGGGCCGGGGCCGGTTCCTCTTGAATCGTCGTGATCGTGTAAGCGCGAATCGGGTAATCTTGCGCGAACGCGGCGCCGGTCGCGAGGAAGGTCGCGCCGACGAGCGCTAAAGAACGACGGGTAAGAAGGAGAAAACGTTTCTTTTGCATTTGCGATTTTCCTTAAGTTCGAGGTGAAAGGGAACGCGCCGTCGACGCAAGCGCGCCGTCGGAGCGAATTGGCGAATTGGAGCGAACGTCGAGACGCGGCCCGTCGGGAAAAGCGGCGTCGAGAACGGCGCCGGTCGCCGACGTAAAGGAAGATAGTTTGCGCAAACTTCGACGGGGCGACGTCGACAAATTTTTCCGAGTTTGCCAACCGCGCCGACAAAAGGGGAAAAAAAGAGACGGAGAAAAGGAAAAAATCGAAGCGCGCCCAATTGACAAGCGGCGGCGAAAGGAAGAAAATAATGACGGGATGTTCCCGCGTTCGAGGCGGCTCGTTTTCCGCCCCGTCTTCGACGACCCGGAGGCGCGACGCGGCGCCAAGCGAAGAAGAACAAACGGGAAACGTATTAATATCGACGACGCGTTGGAAAGGAACGGCGAAATGACGACGACTTCGACGCCTCTAACCGGGGCTGAATTTTGGAAAGACGAAACGAAAGGGCTCGCCGAGCCGAACGCGTCCGAGTCGTTGGCGCTGACGGCGGAACGGAGCTCCGACGCGAGCTTGGCGCATTGCTGGAGTATCGAACGCTGGCCCGACTGGCGCGAAGCCGCGAAGCAAGTCAAAGATTACGCGCTGACTCACCTCGACGAGTTGCTGACGACGTTCGTCGAAAAGCTCGAAGCGAAGGGCGTCAAGGTCTATTGGGCGAAGGACGCCGAAGAAGCGAACCAAATCGTTCTGCAGATCGCGAAAGAAAACAACGTGAAAACGGTCGTCAAGGCGAAGTCGATGGTTTCGGAGGAAATCGCGCTGAACAAAGCGTTCGCGTCCGCCGGAATTCGCGCGCTCGAAACCGACTTGGGCGAATACATCGTTCAACTGCTCGGGCAGCGACCGACGCACATCGTTACCCCGGCGACGCACCTGAGCGCGGAGGAGATCGGGCGCAAGTTCGCGGAAAAACTCGGCGTTCCGTTCACCGCCGAACATGAGAAACTGACGATGATCGCTCGCGAAAAGCTCCGCGAAGAATTCGTTAACGCCGATATGGGGACGTCCGGCGCGAACTTCGCGATCGCCGATACCGGCTCGCTCTGCTTGGTCGAAAACGAGGGGAACATCGGCTTGTCGACGACGGCGCCGAAGCTGCACGTCGCGCTGGTCGGGATCGAAAAAATCATCCCGAGCGCGAAATATTTGCCGCTCTTCCTGAATATGTTGCCGCGAATGGGGACCGGCCAAAAGCTGACGTCGTACGGACATATCTTCAACGGCCCGACCGAAGGGCGCGACATGCGCGTCGTGTTGGTCGACAACGGGCGAACGCGGGCGCTGGCGTCGAAAAACTCGCGGGCGGTCTTGCGCTGCATCCGTTGCGGCGTCTGCATGACGCGCTGCCCGGTGTACCGTCAAGTCGGCGGCTGGGCGTACGGCTGGGTCTATCCGGGCCCGCTCGGCGCCGCGCTGACGCCGAAACTTTTGTCGATTCAGGAAGCCGGGAAACTGCCGTTCGCGTCGACCCTTTGCGGCGCGTGTTCGCAAATTTGCCCGGTGAAAATCGACTTGGCGCATCAGCTCGTCCGCTTGCGAGCCGAGGCGATCGAAGCGCGTCCGAAATCGACCGCCGCGTCGCCGCTCGACGCGTTGACCTGGAAAGCGTACGCGTTCTTCATGAAGTCGCCGCTTCGATATAAGACGATGATGTTTTGGATCCGCTTCGGCGCGCGCCTGACGCCGTATTTGCCGGTTCGACCTTGGCTCTTGGGACGTTGGACGCGAGGCCGCGAGGTTCCGAAGTCGCCCGTAACGTTCCGCGATTGGTGGAAGAAGAACCGCGGCGCCGCGAAGCGTTGACGGCGGAACCGCGGAACCGCGGAACCGCGGAACCGTCTCGAAAACGGGATTGGCGAGAAAACGGCGGCGGAGGCGGGCGTTCGACGCGTTCGGCGTTCCGGCTTCGCCGTCGGAACGGACGCGTCGGCGAGCGGCGTTAAAATAGACGCGTTAAACGGGCCGGCGAAACGGCGTGTTTGGCGGCGTTTGGGCAAAATAGCGCGATTAGCGAGAGTAAAATGGATCATCGAAGCATTCTGTTAATTAGCGGCGTCTTGGCGCTCCTTTTGGCGGCGACGGCGGCGACGGAATATTTGCGGCGTCGACCGAGCGGGCTCGACGCGTCGACGTTGGCGACCTGCCGTTCGCGGTTGAACGCTTGGTGGCTTCTCTTCGGTTCGCTGATTTGCGCGCTTTTATTGGGGACGATCGCGACGGTCTTCCTCTTCGGCGCGATTTCCTTTTGGGCGATGCGCGAATATTTGACGCTGACGCCGACGCGCCCGGCCGACCATCGAACGCTCGTCGGCGTTTTTTTCGTGTTGACGCCGTTGCAATTTTTACTTGTCGGCTTGAATCCGGATTGGTTTAAAGGGATTTTTGGCGTCGCGACGTATCCGGTGTATTCGGCGTTGATTCCGACGTTGGCGTTTTTGATTCTTCCGGCGTGCGTCGCGGCGTCCGGCGACCCGAAATTTTTTCTCGAACGGATCGCGAAGTTGCAAGTCGGCCTCTTAATTTGCGTATATTGCCTAAGTTACGCGCCGGCGTTGTTGACGACGAATTTTCCGAACGCGAAACAGACGCCGAGCGTTCCGGCGGTCGAAGCGGCGAATATCGAAGAGAAGGTGGCCGGGCCGATCGAGCGTACGGTCGTCGCGATGCAAACCTCCGCGACGGAGAGCGTCGGGACGGCGGACGCGGTCGGCGTCGAAAATTTTGAACCCGAAGGCGCGATTTCGACGCCGCGTCGAACGCTGGAATCGACGAATTTAACGCTGCTTTTCGCGTTCGTCTTTCTAACGCAACTGAGCGACGTGGCCCAATATCTGTGGTCGCTGGCTTTCCCGAAGCGCAAAATAGCGCCGACGATCAACTCGAACAAGACGATCGACGGCGTGATTCTCGGCGCGCTGACGACGTCGTTGGCGGCGGTCGGGTTGTGGTATTTTACGCCGTTCCCGCATTGGTGGCAGGCGGCGCTGGCCGGGCTGATCGTCGCCGGCATGGGCTTTGCCGGAACGATGACGACGAGCGCGATCAAGCGCGACCGCGGCGTCGGCGATTACGGCGTCCTTGTCGAGGGGCACAACGGCGTCCTCGATCGCGTCGACTCCCTCTGCTTCGCCGCGCCGGTCTTCTACCATTATGTCTTAATTTGTCTAACATTACGGTCGTGACCGCGACGCTGAAAGGCGGGACGGCGTAAAAACGGCGGAACTGCGTGAAACAGTAGAACTGCGTAAAAACGGTAAAATAGAAGACTTCGGTAGAATTGTTCAGCCGAAAAAAACGAACCGCCGCCGCGCCAAGAGCGCGAGAGGAAACGAACCGCCGGGAGAGGAAACGAAGCGTCGCCGCTTGAACGGCGACGCTTTTTTTCAACGCTAACGGGACGTTTCGGCGTCGTCCGTCGCGACGGCGGTTAGCGCGAGCGTCCGGACGGCGGCGGCGAGCGAGAGACCGCGAGCGTTCGCAAACGCTTGCAACGGTTCGAGTTCCGCGTCGTTTACGCGGACGTGGATTTTGTGGTCGCGTCGCTCTTCGTCGGTCGCGGGCATACGACCTTTCGCCTTGGCGCCGCGCAACCGTCGCAATTCGCGGCGGTCTTCGGCGATTAAAAAAGGCAGGGCGTTCGAGTAAGCGCGGTCGGCGATTTTGGCTTGCTCTTCCGGAGGCAAGGCGCGAAATTGTTTAATGTCGAAAGCCATAAACGTTAATTTCCATCGGGTTGCGGTTGTTCGTCGAACTTGGTTTTCAAACCGTAACGCCGCGCGATTTCGTCGCCGAGTATATCGCGAAACCGTTGCAAGTCGTAAAAAATTTGGCCCGCGAGGCGTTTTTCCGTTTCCGTGTAACCGTTTTGTTCGTTTTGCGCGGCAAGGAAAATGTCGCCGTACTTTTTGAGACCGTCGAGAATTTCGTTTCCGCAAGGCAGTTCGGCGCGAATCGCCGCGTTGACGACTTGGCGTCCTTTTTGGCGACCGTATTTTTGACTAAGTTCAAGAATGCTCATAGGTTACGTTCCTTTCGTGAAAGCGGTTTCCCGCCTCCCGCTTGCGCGGGTGACGGGTCGCCGGTCGGCGTTAGTAAGGCGTGGAGGCGGTCGCCTTAATCGTAGTCGGCCCGATTTTGACCTCGAGCTTAACGATTTCGGTTACCTCGCATCCTTTCCTCGAAGCGGAATCGGCTTCGAGAATCGAGTCGGTGCGGCGTTTGGCGCCGTCCTTTTCGATTATGACGAAAAAACGTTTCGTTTTCATTTTGGGTCTCCCGTAAAAGGGGTTTTCAAAAATATCGTCGAAGGAACGCTTCCTTCAACCGACAAGAGTATTATACCTTATTTTTGGTGGCTGTAAATAAATTAAGCGAGATTTTCCCCGACTTTTTTAGTTTTTTTACAAGCGTTGGAGCGTTCCGCGCGGGGCGGGACGGCGCGAGTTAAGCGCCGATAATTAAGAACTTGCCGCGGCGATTCGCGTTGGAAACGTCGGCGGCGTCGAGCGACGCAATTTGCCGCGACTTCTAAAATCGGCGAACGCGTTAAAAGGCCGGTCGTTTCCGGTTTCGCGTTCGAACGATCGTTGAGGAAAAGCGGAAACGCTCGAAAACTTCGGGAAGAACGACGTTAATTTGGGGGGCCGGCGTTGAGATAAAAAATCAAAGAGAGCGGAGAGACCGAAACCGTTCGATTATCCTTGCGAGCCGCTCAAAAACACGATCAAGAATGAAACGTTAACAAAGCGCGACAAACAGTTTGCAAAGCGCGATAAGAAACGAAATCGCAAGAAACGAAATCGCAAGAAACGAAATCGCAAGAAACGAAATCGCAAGAAACGAAAAAAGGCTTCCGATTTCTCGAAAGCCTTTGTTTTCAGTACCTCCAGAGGGATTCGAACCCACGACCCACGGATTAAGAGTCCGTTGCTCTACCAGCTGAGCTATAGAGGCGTTTTATCGATTTCGGAAACTCCAAACACCGTTAAGAAAAGGCTTAGCGGCCCGACGTCGTTTCCTTCAAGCGACACGTATATTCTAACCGAAATCGCGAATCGCGCAAGGGGCTTTTTTCAATTTTTCTCGATTTTTTTTCGCGACGCTTCGAAACGCGTCGGCGCCGAAGGAAAAAGACGGCGCAAAAATCGCCGCTTCGACGCGAACGCGACGCCGGAAACGTCGCAAAATAACGCTATCGGCGCTCGATTCGGCGGAAAACGGGCGCCGATAGCGTTTGGGGCGAACGACGGTTCGAACGCGACGCGCTCTTCCGCCGTTTAAAACGTCAAGGCGCGATTACCAAAATTTCTTGTAATCGCCGACTGTCGGGACGCTCGGACGCCGTTCGGGCCGAAGCAACGCAAGCCGACCAACGGTTCCGAACCGGCGTCGCGATCTCGGCGCCGTTCGGTCGCTCGCGCGTTTTCCCGATTTTAGCCCGCGTTAACGATTAGAGGAATTTTTTGTAATCGCCGACTGTCGGGACGCTCGGACGCCGTTCGGGCCGAAGCAACGCAAGCCG
>JAFTUJ010000168.1 GCA_017466305.1 Thermoguttaceae bacterium | reverse complement strand
TGAGTAAATCTTTTAGGCGCGCCGGAAATTTCGGCGCGCCTGGAGTTGTTTCTTGACGGAGCGCTAAGAATGGTTGGCGGAACTTTTGGGCGGTTGGCGCGTCTTAAAATAAACGTTAAATCGATTGAAGTTGGATCGACAAGAAAGCGCGGCGTCGGCGGACGGTAAATATAGCTGGCGCTGCGTCGACGAACGATAAATATAGCGGGCGCGGCGTCGGCAAGCGGCAAGTAGGCGACGACCGCGACGGCGACGGGCGGCAAATGGGGCGACCGCGGCGACGATGATGAAAGTAAAAAACGAAGACGGCGCGACGGCAACCGGCGACGAACGGTTTTGTTGGAATTTTTTCGACGAGCAGTATCACCCGATCGTTTCGACCGCCGACTTTTTTGAAGAGCGGCGAGCGCGATTCGATTATGTTCGCGAACAATTGGAATTGAACGCCGTTCGGCGCGGAGAAAATCGAGTCGATATGGAACGAACGCGACATATTTTGTTTGGCGAACCGATAACGCGGACGGTTCGAGCGTCCGAAACTGAAACGGAAACGACGACCGTTCGCGGTTGGTCGGGCGGGCATGCGAACCCGGACGCCGCGAAGTTTGGGAAGACGCAAATTCCCGATTTTTGGACAGGTGAACGATTTATGTACGAGGTCTCCGATATTCTCGGCGATTCGAACGCGCGTTGGTTTTTGCAAGAGGCCGCTAAAGACGACGCAAGCGAGCGACCGCAGCGGTACGTTTGCGTCGAAGAGCGATTTGGGGTGCCGATTCGCGTCGTCGCGGAACGCGTCGACGATGAAATGAAATGTGTTACAGCTTTTCCCGATTACGGGACTTTTCCATTAGAGGAACGGCGCGGGATTGTTGTTTCCGCAGATGAAAACGACTTCTTAGATTAACGTTGACGCCGCTTGGTTTGAAAGGTCGTTGCCAATCGAAAAACGCTCCTTCGCGTTGCTATTAAGCGCGAAGGAGCGTTTTGGCAGTTAAAATAGGGGGACTTTGGCGAAAAAAACGCCGCCAACGTTCGGCTTTTACGTCGGCGACATTCCTTGGACGTCGTTAGAACGCAAAATCGTCGAGCTTGACCTCTTGAACTTCTTCTTTCGGAACCGGTTTCGCTTTCAGTTGAACCGGATTGCCTTCGATGTAAATCGCCAAATACGGGAGCGCCGGGCAGATCGATTCGCAAGCGCCGCAGCCGACGCAAAGGTCGACGTTCGTTTCGGGAATCGTCAGGCCGACCGCCGGGTCGCCGTAAGGAACCATTTTCACCGCTTGCGTCGGGCAGTGTTCGGAACAGGCACCGCAGTTTTCGTTTCTTGCGTAAACGACGCAGTTTTCCTTGATGAAAACGACGCGCCCCATTTGCGTCAGGTGCTTTTCCTCCATTTTGAGCGGAAGAATCGCGCCCGTCGGGCAAACTTCGCCGCAGACGACGCAGTCGAAGTTGCAGAAATGTTCGAGCGAAAAGACGACGCGCGGTTGCATAAAGCCCCGAAGCCCGTATTCGAGCGTCGCCGGTTTCAAGACTTTTTGCGGACATTTCGCGACGCAAAGATGGCAGCCGACGCAACGTTTGTTGAAGTGTTCGAACGAAACGGCTCCCGGCGGCGCGATCGGATGTTCGCGTTTGAACGGCGTTTGACCGTAATCGGCCGGTTTTTCGGTCGCGGGGATTTCGACTGTTTCGGTCGACGAGGCCGGGTTTGCGGATTCCGACGATTGGGCGTCGTTGGCGCCGAAGACGGAACGGGCGGCGACAACCGTCGTCGCGGCGACGCCGAGGGCGAGGAAGTCGCGTTTGCCGCGGTTGAACGACGCGATTTCGCGACGGACGCGCTCCGTTTCGCGTTGCGAAAGGAGGGCGTCGAGCGGACGGACGTCGGCGGTTTGCGGCGCGTTCGCGGGTTCGGCGACGGCGTTCGGGGCGACCGTGTTTTCGCGACCGAGCCCGAACGAAAGCGCGCCTTTGCGGCAAGTCGTTAAGCAGTCGAAGCAAACGACGCAACGCGACGCGTCGACTTGGCGGTAGGAAACGTCGATGCAGGAGCTTTTGCAAGCCTTCGCGCAAAGGCCGCAGCCGACGCATTTTTCGCCGTCGAGACGGATTTTAAGGAGCGAAAATTTGGAAAGCGCGCCCAAAATCGTTCCGACCGGGCAAACGGAGTTGCAATAAAGTCGCCCGTAACGACCGGCGAAGACGAGTAAAACCGCGAAGGAAAGGAGCCCGATTCCGAGCGCCGTCCAGGTTTCCGGCGCCGCGGGAGTGTAAACGAACGCGTAACTGCCGCAAGCGTTGGCGATCGCCGCAAGGATATTGTTGCAAAAAATATAAATCGGTTTCAGAATCGAGACGGCGATTCGCCCGAAAAATCCGTAAGGTTCCAAAAGCGCGAGGAAGGGGAGGCCGAACGGAAGCGTCGCGAGGGCGAGGACAAGGAAACCAACCCGATATTTAAAGGGATTCGGAAGCCAACGGTAGTCGCGACGGATTTTGCGCGGTTTTTGATTAAGCGATTTGGAAAATCGTCCAAAAAACGCTAAAACGTCTTGAAAAATGCCCAGCGGGCAAACGACCGAGCAGTAAACGCGCCCAAAAATTAGCGTTAATAGGACGAGCGTCGCAAAAACGCCGAACGCGCCGGCTAAAATCGACGGAACCAGTTGGATT
>JAFTUJ010000167.1 GCA_017466305.1 Thermoguttaceae bacterium | reverse complement strand
CCGATGACCTGGTGGCAGGCGCTCCCGACAGAAACGCCGAAAACGGTCGACGCCGCGCTCGAAGTGGCGAAAAAGTTGGCCGCCGACGGGAACGCCGCCGCGCAAGCCCTCTTAACGAGCGGGCATCGCGACCGCGACGGTCGATTTTGCGCGATTTTCCTCGACACGCCTTGGTGCGACGGCGCCGTTTGGAGCCTCAACGACGCGCCCGGCTTAGTGAAATTAGCCAAAGAAGGCAAACTGGGCGACGCAAAAGTCCCGTCGCTCGGCGGTTTCGAGACGAAGTGGAACGAAAAAATCGCCGACGACCTTTACGGCCCCGCGCTTCCCGCCTCCGACTTGCCCAAAACGCCCGCCGATTTCGCCGCCGCGCAGTCGCGCCCGGGGCTCGACGGCGAATATATCGACTCGAGCGAAGGTTACGTTACCGCGCTTCTCGACTTCGACCGCTCGCACTTCGCCGGCATGCGGACGCCCCTTGTTTTCGACGCGAAAACGAAGCGTCCGGCGATTTATCGCGGCCTGATCGCCTTCGAATACGTCGAAAAAATCGCGTCGGACGTTCATAAGCGCGGTCGGCTGGCGATGGCGAACTCGACGCCGGGCCAATTCTTCTGGCTCGTTCCGCAGCTCGACGTCGTCGGGACGGAAACAAACTGGAACTGGAACGACCGTTGGTCGCCGATGAGCGACGCCGACCTCCTCTACCGCCGCGCGCTTTGCTACGGAAAACCGTACTGTTTCCTAATGAACACCGATTTCGATAAATTCGGCGCCGATTACGTCGAAAAGTTTATGAAGCGTTCGCTCGCGTACGGGATGTTCCCCGGCTTTTTCAGCGCAGACGCTTCGACGAAGCATTATTTCTCGAATCCGGCGCTTTACGAGCGCGACCGTCCGCTTTTCAAGAAGTATATGCCGCTCTGTAAAGCGGTCGCGGAAGCCGGTTGGGAGGCGCGAACCGGCGCGACGTCGAGCGACGAGAAGGTTTACGTCGAGCGTTTCGGCAAGTTCGAATACCTCCGCAAGCCGCAAAACGCGTCGCAAACGCCCGCAAAGTCGCTCTATTTCACCGTCTTTAACGATTCGCAAGAAGAAAAGACGTTTGAAATCGCCTTCCGCAACGACGACTTTGATCGCGTGAAAGCGTTCGTCGACCGCGTTTCCGGCAAGACGTTCGAGCTGAAAGACCGCAAACTGACCGCGACGCTCGCGCCGGAAGACGTCATGGTTCTCGAACCGGTTTTCGAGAAGCGTTAAAGTCGCCGCCGTTTCACCAGTTTCGCGGCGTTTTCAAGCGAGCGCCGCCAAGCTTAACCGCCGAACGCCGTTTTTCGTCTTTTCTTCGACGAGAAGCGGCGTTTTTTCGCGCTCTTGCTTTTTTTCCGTCGTCGGGCTCGTCGATTTGACGCAAACGTTTCGGCGTTTTGCGCTTTTTTCCGCTCTTCGTCGAGAACGTTTGCAGAAAATTTAGCAAGATTTTCGGGCCGCGCGTTTTCGCCCGCCGTTCGCCGCCCGGCTTCCAGTTTGCCCGACGTCGATTCCCTGCCGAACGCCGAGCGCGACCGTTGCGTCGTCAACCGCCGCGTTCCGCCGTCGACGTTTGCGCCGCGCGCGTCGTCAAGAAACAAAAAAACTCCGCTCAAAAGAACGGAGTTTTTCGCGTTTTAAGCGCCCCAACTAGGACTCGAACCTAGGACCCAGCGGTTAACAGCCGCTTGCTCTACCAACTGAGCTATCAGGGCTTAGCGTCAAGAGTTAACTTTCATCTCCCCTCAACACTTCATATCTTACCATAAAACCCGAAACGCGCAAGGGTCTTTTTTAAAAATTTTCCAATTTTCTTCAACGCCGGAACGATTTCGCCGCCTCGCCGCCGTTCGCTCGTCGCTTATTCCGCTATTTAGCGTTTAAAAACGCCGCGAAACGGCGTCGGCGCCGTCAACCTTCTTTACCGACCATTTTTACTTTTTATCGAAATTGCGCCCGTACGTCTTCCAGCGGTTGTGCAACCACCAATATTGGTCCGGTTGGCGGCGAATTTCCCCTTCCAACGCCGACGCGTGCCACTGCGTCATCTGCTGAATCGTTCGCATCCCCTCCGGCAAATCGCGAGGGTCGACGCAATCGATATGTTTTAACGTAAAATGCATCGGTTTATCGTCGTTGCGCGTCGCGGAGCAAACCAACATCGGCGCGTCGTACTGAACGCTGAGCAACGCCGGCGCCTTGAACGCCGACGCCGGCCGCCCGAAAAAGTCGATCCAAGCCCCTTTGCGCCCCGCCGACTGGTCGGCCAAAAACGCCATCGTCCCCTTATTGCGCAAGACGTCGAGAATTTCCTCGTACCCCTCGTTTTTATCGATGAGAAACTGCCCCGTTTGACCGCGAAACTCGCCGATAAATTCGTTCAAATACGGATTATCAAGACGCCGCGCGACGGAAAACGTCGGATATCCTAAAAGTCCCAAAATATAGCCGCCCATTTCAAAATTACCAAAATGTCCTGTAATCAAAATCAACGGGCGGTCGTCCATTAGCGCGTTCAGCATCCAATATGGGTTTTCCAATTTTACCGATTTCCACCAGTTTAACTCGTGCAGCTCCCGCGGCGCGTGCGCAACCTCCGCCGCCATCAAGAAAAGATGCGTCCACATCCGCCGAATTTCTTCGCGACGCTCTTTTCTCGTCGATTCCGGAAACGCTTTCGATAAATTTGTTTCTAAAAGCCGACCTCGTACTTTTAAAACGTCGGCAAAAAGAAACGCCAACATTTCGGCGCCGCGACGGCAAACGTCGAGCGAAAGAGACTGCGCGACGCAAATCGCGACGCGAACGAGCAAATAAACCGCGTAATCGGCAAAGTTTCGCAAAAATTTCTTCATCGCAAGCAACACAATAGGCAAAACGCGCAAATTATTTCGGTCGCAACGGACGACCGTTTCCCCATTTTACCAAAATTCCGTCCGCCGCGTCAAGCGCAATCCCCCGCCCAACCTTTCAAGACGCGAACGCAAGCCCCCGGCGCCCAACGTTCCAAGACGCGAGCGCAAGCCCGCCGCCCAACGTTCCAAGACGCGAGCGCAAGCCCCCGGCGCCCAACGTTCCAAGACGCGAGCGCAAGCCCGCCGCCCAACGT
>JAFTUJ010000166.1 GCA_017466305.1 Thermoguttaceae bacterium | reverse complement strand
GCGACGCCGGAGTCGGCCCGGAAACGCGTTACAACAAGGAAGGCCGCTTCTTTTTCGAGCAAATAAGGCCGGGCGAATTTGACTCTCCGTCGCTAACCGCCGCCAAATTGGAACTTATCGGCGCGCTTTTTGACGCCGGTTGGAACGTCGACGCGCAAGACGATTACGGGTGGTCGCACTTGCACCGCGCCGTTTATTCGGAGGCGTTCGAGACGGTTCGCTTCCTGTTGCGACGCGGCGCCGACCCGGAAATTCTCGACGACGCCGGTTATACGCCGCTCGATTTCGCGATTACGCATTTCAAGACGCGCCATAACGGGCCGTCGCTCAAATCGGCGAAGTGTTTGGAAGCGTTAATTCTCGGCGGCGCCAATATTTACCGAGCTTACGACGCAAGTTTCCGTTACAAAACGCCGCTCGATTGGGTCGAAAATCTCCCGGAAGACGCGCCGCAACGCCAAGTTTTTTTCGACGCGCTAGCAAAACGCGACGCGTTGCGACAAACATCGCAAGAGTCCGAAACGCCGAACGCTTAACCGTTGATTCGCAAGGAGAAAGCAACGATGAAACCGCTTAAACCGCTAAGCAAAGTAACGCTTAAAGCCGCGAACGCCGCCTTTCGCGAAATTATGCCGCTCGTCTACGCGCGGCGGTTCGACGAAGCGCTCGACGTGTTGCGCGAAAACCGAATCGGGCCGACGACGACTTACGACGGAGCGAAACGTCGTTTTTTGGCCTATTTCGCTCAAATTTCCCTTGTCTTCTGTCGTCAAAAAGAAGACGTCCTCGATTTTATGAAGTTGTTAGTCGACGAGGAAGGTTGGGACCCTCGCTATCAAGACCTCGAAGGCATGTCGTATCTGCATTTAGCCGCGGCAAACCTTTCGCCGGACACGCTTCGTTTCTTTTTGGAACGCGGCGTCGAACCGGACGTCCTTAATCTCAACGACGGGTCGCCGCTTGATATCGCGATCAGCTACACCTATCACGGCTTCACCGTCGAAGACGCCTCCGCTTGCGTCGAAACGTTAATCCTCGCGGGCGCCGATCCTTATCGCGCTTACAGCCCTAAGTCGCGACATATTGGCTTGTTGGGTAAAATTTATAACTCGCCGCTCGAACGCGTTCAACAAGACGGCGAAAAATATCCGTCGTGCGCCGAAGCCCTTTTCAACGCGATAGCAAAACGCGACGCGTTGCGACAAGCGGCGCAAGAGTCCGAAACGCCGAACGCTTAACCGCCGCCGTCGCAAGCGTTTAACGTTTGTCCGTTTTCCAAGCAAGGAGTCGAAAATGCCCGAAAACACGCCCGAAACGCGCCCCGCCGGAGCGGTCAAAACGCTTGTTATCGAAGACGTTGCGTTTTCCTTTCGTTGGGCGCCCCCCGGAAAGTTTACGATGGGAAGTCCCGAAACGGAAGTAATGCGCGTCGACCACGAAACGCTTCACAAAGTAACGTTCGAAAGCGGGTTTTGGATTCTCGCGACGCCGGTTACACAGCGTCAATTTATGTTGACGAAAAAGCGCAATCCCGCCGCGTTTTGCTCGACCGGAACCTATCGTTACCGCGTCGTCGACCTCGATACGAGCGACTTCCCGATCGAAAACGTCTCTTGGTTCGACGCGGAGAAGTTTTGCCTCAAAATAACGCAAAAACTTCGAAAAGCTAAAGCGCCGTTTTACTTCGACTTACCCAGCGAAGAAGAATGGGAGTACGCCTGCCGCGCCGGGACGTCGACGCCGTTCGCGTTCGGCGAAAGTCTCGGAAATAACGCGAATTACTGCGATTCGGACGAGCGCTGGGACGCTTGGAATTACGGGCGTCCGCACCCGAAAAGCCCGCCGCGCCCGACGCCGGTCGGAAGCTACCCGCCGAACGCTTGGGGAATTTACGATATGCACGGCAATATTTCGGAATGGTGCGGCGCCGAGCGCGACGACGAAACGCTTTCCGAATACGACCGCGAAGAATACCGCGTCTTTCGCGGCGGAAGTTGGCGTTATCCGGCTTCGTTCGCAAGGTCGACGCGCCGCGTCCGGACTTACCCCGATATTAAGTCCGAAACGCTCGGTTTTCGCGTCGTTTTGCGCGACGCAACCCCTTCGAAATAAATCGTTTCCGAACTCAAACGTTTTAGCGTTTGGGTTTCCCGCTTTCTCCAAGGAGTCGAAAATGTCCGAAAACACGCCCGAAACGCGCCCCGCCGGAGCGGTCAAAACGCTTGTCGTCGAAGACGTTGCGTTCTCCTTTCGTTGGGCGCCCCCCGGAAAGTTTACGATGGGAAGCCCCGAAACGGAACTCGAACGCAACCTTAACGAAATCCTTCGCGACGTAACGTTTGAAAGCGGGTTTTGGATTCTCGCGACGCCGGTTACACAACGTCAATTTATGTTGACCCAAAAGCGCAACCCCGCCGCGTTTTGCTCGACCGGAAGTTTTCGCCGCCGCGTCGTCGGTCTCGATACGAGCGACTTTCCTATCGAAAACGTCTCCTGGGACGCCGCAAAGACTTACTGTCTCAAGACGTCGCAGAAACTCCGAAAATCTAAAGAGCCGTTTTACTTCGACTTACCGACCGACGAGGAATGGGAATACGCCTGCCGCGCCGGAACGTCGACGCCCTTCTTTTGGGGCGACGCCTGGAGCCCCGACAAGGCGAATTGCGACGGCCAGTATCCTTACGGCCCCAAGGCTCCGTCCGTCGACTTCAACGCCGTTCGTTTGGAACGCCCGACGCCGGTCGGAAGTTACCCGCCGAACGCTTGGGGAATTTACGATATGCACGGCAATATTTCGGAATGGGTCGCCGATTGGTATCCCGCCTACGAAGACTGTCCGGAGATGTTCGCCCAAGAGCGCGAAGACGGTATAAGCGAGGAAAGTCTCGCCGAAGACTTCCCTCGCGAAACTTGCCGCATCTACCGCGGCGGAAGTTGGTACGATTCTCCTTGGTTTGCGAGGTCGGCTCAGCGCGGCGTAACGATAAATTCGTTAAAGGGTTGGGATATTGGTTTCCGCGTCGTTTTGCGCGACGCGGCGCCGTCGAAATAAACCGTTTTCAATGTTTTTCGTTTCTTTTCACGTTTTATTACAAGGAGTCGCCGACAATGAACCATTCCGCCGAAACGCGCCCCGCCGGAGCGGTCAAAACGCTTGTCGTCGAAGACGTTGAGTTCTCGTTTCGTTGGGCCCCGCCAGGAACATTTACGATGGGAAGCCCCGAAACGGAACCGCGTCGCCGGCGCAACGAAATCCTTCGCGACGTAACGTTCGAAAGCGGGTTTTGGATTCTTGCGACGCCGGTTACACAGCGTCAATTTATGTTGACGAAAAAGCGCAACCCCGCCGCGTTTTGCTTGACCGGAAGTTATCGACGCCGCGTCGTCGACCTCGACACGAGCGAGTTTCCCATCGACAACGTCTCCTGGGACGCCGCCGCGATTTATTGCCGCAAACTGTCGCAGAAACTTCGCAAAGCTAAAGAACCGTTTTACTTCGAATTACCGACTGAAGAAGAATGGGAGTACGCCTGCCGCGCCGGGACGTCGACGCCCTTCTTTTGGGGCGATACTTGGAGCCCCGACAAGGCGAATTGTTGCGACTTCAAGCTCGATATTTCGCGGTTGCACGACGCGCTCGACGGCGTAACCGACCTAAACGACGCAATGTCGCGTCTGTTCAAAACTTTTGGAGCGTCCGTTTTGGACGACGCGTCCCGCCCCTACGACCTGAAACGCCCGACGCCGGTCGGAAGTTACCCGCCGAACGCTTGGGGAATTTACGATATGCACGGCAATATTTCGGAATGGGTCGCCGATTGGTATCCCGCCT
>JAFTUJ010000165.1 GCA_017466305.1 Thermoguttaceae bacterium | reverse complement strand
GCAAACCGAAACGACCGTCGAAACCGCTCAAACGCAAGAACCGGCGCAAACGGAAACGACCGCCGAAACCAACCAACCGGAAGAACCGGCGCAAACGGAAATGTTCGCCGAAACCGACCAAACGGAGGAACCGGCGCAAACCGAAACGCCCGCCGAAACCGCCCAAACGCAAGAACCGGCGCAAACCGAAACGACCGTCGAAACCGCTCAAACGCAAGAACCGGCGCAAACGGAAACGACCGCCGAAACCGTGTGTCCCGCCCCCGAAAAGTCGACGCACCCCGCGCAAACCGCCCCCGCGAAAACGGAAAAACCGGAAAAATCCGCGTCGTCGTCCGCTCCGACGGCTTATCAAGTCGTCGCTCGCCGTTATCGTCCGCAAGCGTTCGGCGAGTTGATCGGCCAAGAAACGGTCGCGCGGGCCCTTTCGAACGCGATCGAAACGAACCGCGTCGGACACGCCTACCTCTTCACCGGGGCGCGCGGCGTCGGCAAAACGTCCTGCGCCCGCATTTTCGCCAAAGCGCTCAACTGCGTCGACGGCCCGACCGTCCGCCCTTGCCTCGTTTGCGACAGTTGCGTCGCGGTTTCGACCGGGGACGACGTCGACGTCATCGAAATCGACGGCGCCAGCAACCGCGGCGTCGACGAAATCCGCCAGTTGCGCCAAAACGCGACAATCGCGCCAAGTCGTTCTCTTTACAAGATTTACATCATCGACGAAGTGCATATGTTGACGCGGGAAGCGTTCAACGCGCTCCTGAAAACGCTCGAAGAGCCGCCGGCTCGCGTCAAATTCATCTTCTGCACGACGGAGCCGAACAAGATTCCGATCACCATCTTGTCGCGCTGTCAGCGGTTCGACTTTTCCGGGATCGCGTCCGGTTCGATCGCGGAGCGGTTGGCGCAAATCGCCGCTCAAGAGGGCGCGGAGGCGGAAGACGGCGTTTTTGAAATCCTCGCGCGCCGGGCGAACGGCTCGATGCGCGACGCGCAATCGCTTCTCGAGCAACTCCTTTCGTTCGCGCCGACCTATATTTCGCAAGCCGACGCCCGCGGAATGCTCGGTTCGGTCGACGACAAAAAACTGTTCGACCTTCTCAACGCGACGGTCGCCGGGAACTGCGCTCGCGTCTTCGAGATCGTCGCCGACGCCGCCGCGCAAGGGGTCGATTTCGGAATCCTCGTCGAACAAACGCTCGGCGTCTACCGCGACTTAATGGTCGTCGCGAACGGTTGCGGCGCCCGCGAGCTGATGTATTCGCCGGTCGCGCGCCTTCCGGAGTTGCAAGAAATCGCCGCCGCGTTCGGAATCCGCCGAATTTTGGCGTCGCTCCAAATCCTCGACCAAACGGCGCAGCGGATGCGGTTCAGCGCGCAAAGTCGGATTTTAGCGGAACTTGCGTTCGCTCGCCTTTGCCTCCTCGACTCGTTCCAAGCGCTCGAAACGTTGATCGACCGTCTCCGCTCCGGCTCGCTTCCCGATCTTGGCGCCGCGCCCGTCGTCGCGTCGACGTCCGGTTCCGCGCTCTCGCCCGCTTCCTCCGAAACGGACGACAAAAAAAAAAATAACGCCCTAACGCCGCCGCTCGAAACGCAACGTCGCTCCGCCGACGCCGCCGAACGTTCGACGGTCGCCCGTCCCGACGTCGCCGAACGTCCCAACGGCGTCGCTCGTTCCAACGTCGCCGAACGTCCCAACGGCGTCGCTCGTTCCAACGTCGCCGAACGTCCCGCGAACGCGCCGCCCCGTCGCCCGGTCCCAATCCCAATTCCGAGCGAACGTTTGGAAAACGCCGCGGCGTCGCCCCGTTCGGAACGCGCGGAACGCCCGCTTCGCTCGGAACGCCCCGCCGTTTCGTCGACGCCGGACGCGCCGCCGCTCGACGAAGAGCCCCCTTATTTCCTCGACGAAAACGGGGGAATCGAAACGGAAATCGACGTTTCGGACGCTTTGCCCGTCTCCAATCGCGCTAAATTTTCACCCCATTCGACGCCGCCGCGCTCTTTTCAAGCGCCTTCGCTCGTCGGTCGCGCGCTTCCGCCCCGCCCTGTTTATCACGACAAAAATCAAGAAATCGCGCCGCCGCCCCAAAAACGCGACGAAAACAACGAAACAACGCGCGAATCGGACGCCGACGCGCCTTGGCTCGCGCTTTCCCCGAAAGAACTTGCCGCCGCTTGGCTCGACGCGACGCGCGGACTCGGCTGCATTTTACCGACGCAAGCGGCGACTTTTTGCGCGGTCGCGACCGAAGCGCCGAACGTTTTTATCGTTTCCTTCCCGGGCTCCAAACGCCAAGAGCGCGACTATTGCGAACGCGAAAAGGGAAAAATCGGCGCGTCGCTCGCCCAACGACTCGGCGCCCCCGCGGAGGTTCGCTATCTGCTCGACTCGTCGAAAACAGACGCGGATATTCTCTCCTCCGACGCTCGCCGCGACGCGTCCAACGCCAACGGTTTTAACGGTTTTAACGGAAACGACGGTTTTAACGAAGCGGAAACCGGCGGTCGTTTCTCGCGTCCGCCCCAACGTCGCGACGAAGCGCCCGCGCCCGGCGTTCGCGATCTTTATCGCCAACTTGCGCAAAACGAAACGGTTCTTGAACTTCGCGAACTCTTTGAAGCGGAGCTGACCGAAGTCAAGCCGCCGCGCCCGTCCGCCCGCCGGTCCTTCGTCGCGCCGCCCCCCGTCGTCGGCGCCGTCGACGACCCGGACGATTCCGACGACGATTGACGTCGCGTTCGCCGCCGCTTTCAACGTTTCCGCCGCCGCTTCCCTTCCACCCGTTTTAAAGCGACTTTAAAGCCGTTTCCAAATCGCTTCAAAGCCGTTTTTAAACCGCTTCAAAGTCGTTTTTAAACCGCTCCAAAGTTATTTCAAAGCCGTTTCAAAACCGCTTCAAAATCCCTTTAAAACACCTTTTAAAACGCTTCAAACCAGTTTTAAAGCCGCTTCCAACGGCCGACTTTAACGTTTATCGCGGTTTTAACGCCGCATTTTTCCCCTTAAACCGCCGCGACGTTTTTCGCGCCGCCTTCGCCGTCCGCCGCCTTCGCCGCTTAGCCGATTAGTCGCCTTGCCGTTATGTCCGATTTCGACGTTCGCCGCCTCCTGTTAATCCCCGAAATCGTCGGGCTCGACGCTCGTTCGTCCCTCGTTCGGATTCCGCCGGAACTCGACGTTCCGCTGACGCCGCGCGTTCGCCGTCTCGTCGACTCCCGCGTTTTTCGGCGGTTGACTCGCGTTTCGCAACTCGGTTTCGTTCGGCTCGTTTACCCGGGCGCGACGCATTCGCGGTTCGAGCATTCGCTCGGCGTTTATCGGGTCGCCCTATTAATATTGAAACGACTCGCGCACGACGAGCGGTTCGCGGCCCTCGTTCGCCCGGAGGAAGCGGAAATTTTGATTCTCGCCGCGCTCCTGCACGACGTCGGTCATTTCCCCTTTTGCCATCTTCTCGAAGACTTGAAACTTCCGGGCCTTATCCCGCACGAGGAGGCCGCCGCCTCTTACCTTCTCGGCGAGTTGGCCCCGACGATTCGCGCCGATTGGAACGTCGACCCGGCCGACGTTTGCGCCGTTTTGAGCAAGAGCCCGCCGACGCGCCGTCCGGACGACTCCGACGCCGAATTTTCCCGCCGTTCGACCGTTTTCCGCCTCCTCGCGAGCGTTCTTTCCGGCCCGATCGACGTCGACAAGACCGATTACCTCCTCCGCGACAGTTGCGCGGCGGGCGTCCCTTACGGCAAAAATTACGACGTCGAGCGGCTTATCGGGAGCGTTTGCCTCAACGAGCGCGGCGACGGAATCGCGATCTCGACGAAAGGCAAAACCGCCGCCGAGCTAATGGTGTTCGCCCGTTACGTCATGTTCAGCGAAGTTTATTGGCATCACGCGTCCCGTTCGGCGACCGTCATGTTCCAGCGCGCCGTCGATTTGATCGCGCAAGATGTTCCGACGGAGCGCCTCATCGCCGACTTTCGCCGCCTTTCCGACGCCGAAATCGCGTCCTATCTTCTCCGTCTTGCGCGACCGTCAAACTCGCCGTCGACGCCGCAAACCGTCGACTCCGCGAACTCCGCAAACATCGCGAACACCGCAAACTCCGCCGACTTTGCCGCGACCTCACCGTTCGCCTCAACCGCGCAATTTTCCGTCGACGCGCCGCTCGACGACGCCGGTTTTAACGATTTTGCCGATTTTACCGATTTCAACGACGAAGCCGCGTCCCTTCCCCCCGCCGACGCCCGCCGACGCGACGCTCGCCGCCTTCTTCTCGGCCTCTTTGGGCCGGAGCGTCGCCTTTTCAAGCGCGTTCGGCAGTTCAGCGTAATGGAGGAGCCGGCCCTTTACCCCCGCTTGGCCGGGCGACCTTATTCCGAGTTGCGCGAAATTTCGGAGCGTTTCGCGACCGCGCTCGGCGTCCCGGGCCGCCTTCTCGTCGACGCGCCCCCCGCCGACAAGGAAGTCGAGTTTAAAATCGACGTTTTTTACCCGGAAGAAAACGTTTACCGTCCCCTCGCGACCGTTTCGCCGGTCGTTCGAGCGTTGGCGCAAGAGCAGTTCGACGATTACGTCAAGCGCGTTCGCGTCTTCGCCGCTCCGGAAGTCGCCGCGACGTTGCGCCTCCTCCCCGACTTCAACGCCCGTTTCGCTCGCGCCGTCGACGAGTTCGAAGCCGACGCCCGCCCCAACGACCGTTAAAATCGGCGCGACCGTCCCGTTTCCGGTCGCTTTTCAGCCATTAAATCCGTTAAAATCAATTTAACCGACATTTTCGTTCCAAACCGTTCCTTCCGCCGCCGTTCGCCTTTCTCCCAACGCGCCGTCAAAACCGGCATAATCGGCGGAAAAAGAGCGCAAAAAGCCCGCGACGCTCGGCGCCGCGCCCTTGGAAAAACGGAAAACTCGTTTAAAATGAACGCAAGGGCGAGCGCGTTTTCGCCGAACCGACGCTCCGCCCGCGACGTTCCGAAAATCGACCGCGTTCGGTCGCCCCGTTCGGCGCGTTTTCGAAATTCGTTCCCTTTAAAAATTTTCGTCGAGCAAAAGGCAAACCTAATGGGCGAAGGTTCTTCCAACAACCAAACACGGTCGTATTTGATGCAGCGCTTCGAGACGCTCGGGATTCACCCGCGCGGCAAACTCGGACAAAACTTCCTCATCGACTTGAACCTTCTGCACCTCCTGCACGAGTCGGCGCAACTCGACAAAAACGACGTCGTTCTCGAAGTCGGCACCGGCACCGGCTCGCTGACCGGCGCGATGGCGCTCGAAGCCGGGCGCGTCGTTACCGTCGAAGTCGACCCGACGATGCACGAAATGGCGAAACAAGAACATTGGGACAAAGACAATATTCGATTTTTGTTCGCCGACATTCTCGAAAACAAGAACCGCCTCAACCGCGACGTGTTAAACGTCTTGCGCGAAGAGTTGGCGAACAACCCCGGTTTCCGCTTCAAACTTTGCGCGAACCTCCCTTATCAAATCGCGACGCCGCTTATGTCGAACCTGTTGCTGACGGATATTCCGCCGCATTCGATGACGGTAACGATTCAAAAGGAAGTCGGCGACCGCATCGTCGCGCGCCCTCGCACTAAAGATTACGGCGCCCTCGCCGTTTGGATGCAAGCGCAATGCGACTGCCGAATCGTCCGCATTATGCCGCCGAGCGTCTTTTGGCCGCGTCCGAAAGTCGACTCCGCGATCGTTCAATGCGTTTACAACGAGAAAAAACGAGCGAAGATTCCGAATTTGCGCTTTTTTCACGAGTTCGTTCGCGCGCTCTTCTTCCATCGCCGCAAGTTCATCCGCTCCGTCCTTTGCAGCGCGTTCAAGGGCCGCGTCGAGAAGGAGACGGTCGACCGAATCTTGGCCGAAATGGACCTCGAAGGAGAAATTCGCGCCGAAACGTTGTCGGTGAAGACGATTTTAGCGTTGAGCGAAAAGTTCCGCGTCCTCTTCCCGCCGGAAGAAGCGTTCGTGTTGCGTTAATTTCGAATGAGAACGCCGAAGGGCCCAAGGACGTTTTCCTCGGCCCCTTCGCGCTTCCGAAACGAGGTCGCCAAAATTCGCCCCGACGCCGTTTCAGAAACGCGGGCGCCAAAATTCGCCCCGACACAGTTTCAGAAACGCGGACGCCAAAATCCGCCCCGGCGCCGTTTCGGAAACGCGGGCGCCGACGCCGAATCCGACGTGTTTCTCGATCTTTAAGCGTTTAAAATCGTTCGGCAATCGTTCGACGTTTCGTTTTTTATTTTGCGCTTTGCGCCGCGCGTCGAAAAATTCGCCGTTTTCCGCGAAATTGGAAAAAATTCGAAGAAATTTGAAAAATTGGTTGAAGTTCGCGACAATTTCGGTTATAATACTTACAAGTTCATCGAAGGCGAGCCCGACGAGGGCGGCTTTCGCGTTTCCCTAAGCAGATTGCGGTCGTCGGACGCGCTCCGTTCGACCGGCGAGGCGTTCGCGTCGCGCCGTCGACGGCGTTTTCGGCCCGTTTATATTAATCGAAAGGTTCCCTAATGTCCTTTGAACTGTTCGCCCTCCCCGGTTCTCCCGTTCAACTCCTTATTATCGCGGCGATCGCTTTCCTTCTTTTCGGCAACCGTCTCCCGTCGGTGATGCGTTCTCTCGGTCGCAGCGTTACCGAATTCAAAAAAGGCGTCGCCGGCATTGAAGAAGAAGTCGACGCCGCGGTGAACGCCGAACCGGCGAAAAAGACCTCCTCGAAAGATGCCGCGGACGACAAATCGGAAGAATAATTTGCCGACGTCGCGCGTCCCGTTAGCGCGTTTCGAACGAAAAAATTTTCTTTGAACAACTTGCTTCCCCCGTCGACGGGTTTGCGCTCGTCGCCGGGGGCGGTTTGATTAAAGAGATTTTACTGAAAGACGCGAATTTTTGACGAAATCGGCGCTAACGGCGGCGCTTCCGCTCGCTTTTTCTTCCTCCGAAGCGGCCGAAGGCGCGGAAAATACGAACCCTTCCGGTTATAAAACGCACGAGCGTTATCGCCCGGCGGTCGGTTTCGATTGGAAGCCGGGCCCGTCGAACGAACCGGTCGGCGAAGCGAAGGGAATCTTCCCCGGTCGCGTCGTGATGACGCATTACCCGGAAGCCGCGCGCTGGCCCGGCAATTGGAAGGAAGAAAAAGACCAATGG
>JAFTUJ010000164.1 GCA_017466305.1 Thermoguttaceae bacterium | reverse complement strand
CGGGAACGGCGGGAACGGCGGGAACGGCGGGAACGGCGGGAACGGCGGGAACGGCGGGAACGGCGGGAACGGCGGGAACGTCGGGAACGGCGGGAACGGCGGGAACGTCGGGAACGGCGGGAACGGCGGGGCGGAGTTCGCGGCGATTACGCGACGAGCGGTTCGGTCGCGTCGGCGGCGTCTTCCTCTTCTTCGAGGGCGCGCCAATCTTCGCGAAGTCGTCGAATCGCTTCGTCGAGCGAAACGGCGCGGTATTCGAGCGTTCCGTCTTCGTTTACGCGCGATTCGACGAGTCGCTTTTCGAGCAGTTTGCGGATTGCGTCGTCGGATTCAAAGTCGACGTCGAGCTTGAATTTGTCGGCGAGCCAAGTTTCGGCGACTTTGTCGATCGTTTTTTCGGACGTCCAAGTCGCGAACTGCGAAACGGCGAAGTAACCGAGGACGATTTCCTTGACCTCTTGCTCTTCGGCGAGCGAAACGAGGAGCGAAATCGCGGCGCGGTTCGAGGCGAGCGTTTGGAAATAAAGCGCGCTCGAATAGCGTTTTTGATATTGGTTGCGTCGATGAATAAAACTTAAAATTTTGGCGCAGGTGACGCAGATTAACGAGAAGACGGTCGACACAATGGCGAACGTCTTCGCCCAGTCGATTTGGGAGCAAAAGTCGCGCGCCCCTTGGGGGATATGCTTCGCGATCTCCGTCAGTTGCGGCGCGTAGGCCTCCAACGTCCATTGAACGGTTGACGCGCCCCAAAAAACGGCGGAACCGATAACGACGCTAATAGCGACGATCGCGGTAAACGCTTTGAAGTAAGGGAAGTTGAAGCGGACGTTCGGAATCGCCATCTTTAATTCTTCTAACATAACGTTTTTGAAGAGCTTAAAGAATAATTTGTCCTTTTCGACGCCGTTTTGGTCTTTGACTTTGACGCGCGCCAAAACGCAAACGCGGCTCAGCAATTCGGTTTCGACGGCGACGAACCGACCGTAGCCCTGCCAACGCGGATAAACGATCGGTTCCAAGGGAACGGCGCCGCGAATGAACACGTGCGCCTCTTCGAAACAGTCGAGTCGCGCGATAATTGGGAGCGAACCCGGGCGACTGAGGCGGAGCGACTTTTGAATTTCGTCTTGCGGGAGTTCGACAAAGTTGCCGTGACGCAGAAGGGCGCAAATTCCTTGGAAGAAGCGGTCGCGTTCTTGTTGTCGTTCCTCCGGCGAGAGGGGCGGTTCGTAGAGCGCGTCGGCGTCGGGGTCGAACGGGGCGAACGCGTTGTTTAATTTGGTAACGTCGCGCAAAAATTCGTGATGGTAGCGCTTGACGCAATAGCGGCAAAACCGGCGCCATTGGGAGCGGCTTGTCGAGGGGCGCGCCGTCTTCGCGATTTGGTCGACGATCGTTTGAAGGCGAATCGGCAGAAAGTTTTCGCGGTCGTCGAGCTCGCCGAAGATTTCGCGGTTGAGCTTGAAGCGGACTTCTTTGCGACGCAGAAAGGGGAACGGAATTTCAAGGAATTTAAAAAAACATTCGCCGCGTCGGCAAAGGGCGTTGAGAAGCGGTTCTAAATTGGAGTTGAACAGGCGCGACGGCAAGGAAAAAAGTCGCCCGAGGCAACCGGTCGGCGTCGTTTGATCGATATAGTTGGCGATCGTCGCGTCGAGATCCGAGGGTTGAGCGTACTTTTTACGGTTTTTTTGGGGGGCGAACCGCGGTTTAGGCATTAGAAGTCCGTTGTCTTTGAGGCTGAGGGCGAAAAAAAGGCGATAAAATCGAAAGAAGACGCGTCGACGTCTTCCTGAAAATTTTATCGCCTAAAAAAATTTGATACTTGAGCGAATATTGGCCGCAAGAGACGTTATTCCGCGTCGGGGTCGATCGTAATGTCGTACTTCATCGAGCCTTTAACTTCGATCGTCAAGCCGCTTTGGTCCGGATTCGAGTATTTCGGCGGAACGTCGTTGACGGTCTCGTGCATTTTGGCGGTCGCGTCGAGCATCGTCGTTTCGATCGCTTCGCCGAAGCGCATCGTTTCGGTGAGGTAAACTTTATAGGAGCCTTTCGGGACGCCGTCGCCCGGTTTGAGCGTGCGCATCTCGAAGGAGCCGTCTTCTTTGATCGAGCCTTTGCAGAGGATTTTATCGTCGGTGAAGTTGACCGTTCCTTGCGTCAACGGCGAACCGTCGGCGAACGTAACTTTGCCGGTAACTTTCGGTTTGCCGCAACCGGTCGCGACGACCGCGACGGCGAACAAAAGCGCGCAAAGGGTTAAATAGCGAGGGGTTTGCATCGGCGGGCCTTTCCGTCGGTTGAGTTTTAACGGGAATTAAGGAAAGGGAAAGGAAGGAAAACGGAAAGCGAACGCGGTCGGAGCGGAAAGCGTCGACCGCGTTCGCTTTCGACGGTTTTAAGAAGCGAAAATCAATTCGCTTCCGGGGTTTCGCCGTCGTCGACGGTGGCGTAGCGACCGAGAATCATGTGCGCGGTCGTCGACGCGAAGTAGCGGACGGAACCGTCGGCGAGGAGGAAGTTCGCGCCGCCCGGGTGCCAAGAGCCGAAACCGCAGTTGATCGACGCGTGATTGTCGGCGGCGAGGTTGTCCCAAGGCCCGGCCAAGCCGTTTTGAAGCGTGCTGTACGGCTTGCCGTCTTGCCAATAGTTGACCAAGCAACGGAAAACGGACGCGCACCCGGTCGCTTCGTTGGCGCAGAGGTACGAGCAGTCGTGGCATTGCGACCAGTTCGCGGTCGACGGCGCGGTCGTGTTGCAGACGCCGAGACCGTCGATCGGGATGTGTTTTTCGCCGATGAGGAATTGGTTGCTCGTCCCGTCGGTGATGCGGGCCATCGTGTCGCGCGGTTGCCAACGACCGAACGCGTGGTCTTGGCATTTCGAGCCGCGGAACGGGCCGCGTTGGTACGTTTGACGGTTTTCGTAGTCCGGGCGGACGACGCGGACGTAATAGTGGCCGTCGTGGTTCGACGCGGACGATTTGCCGTTTTGCGACGAGTTCGAGTCGGTCGACATAACGATGGCGTAGTCGGAGCTGGGGCCCGCCGAGCAGTCGCCGGTCGACGTGTTGACGTAATCGATCGAAGCCGGGGCCGAGCGGCGCGTCGGGCAGACCATATACGGAACGGCGGCGAAACCTTTCTTTTCTTCTTCGGTCAGCGTAACGCCGTTCCAACCGCCGCTGGTGTTCCAGAAGTATTGGCCGAGCGTAACGAAACCGCCGTCGCCGGTTTGGTCTTTGCAGAAACAGTCGTAGAGCGCCGATTGTTCCGCGAACGGGTAGATGAGGCCCCACATCGTCGCGCGGTGCCAAGCGACGCAGGCCGGCGGGAGACCTCCGCGAGCGTCGTTGAAGTTGTGGATCGCGAGCCCCATTTGCTTCATGTTGTTCGTGCATTGCATCCGACGCGCGGCTTCGCGGGCCGCTTGAACCGCCGGCAAGAGCAAGCCGATCAAAATCCCGATGATGGCGATAACGACGAGGAGTTCGACGAGCGTGAAACCGCGCGTTTCCTTCGTTTTCATTGTTTGGGAAGTCATAAAACGACCTTTCGCGATAAAACGATTGAAATAATGAACTTGTAAAACAAAAAGTTAAAAACGTATCGTCTGCTGAAAGCGCGGCGTTTGACCGCGTCGGCGTCGGCTTTTCAAGGAGCGAACGTTATTTTTTAACGTTGCGACGACGGCGCGGTTCCGCGTTTCGAGGAAATTTTTCGGAAATAAACGAAAATGGCGGTTAAGGTTGCGGCGGTCGGCGCGGCCAACGTTGCGGGCGGCGGCGATCGCGGGGAAAAGGAAAAAAAGAAAACGGCGAGAAGTAAAAAAAGAGGCGAACGACGCGACCGCGCGTCGCGTCGACGGAAAATCGGAAAGTCTCCGACTTCCCGGCCCTTACAAACATTATTTTAACGAGAGCGAAGGGCGATTGCAAGGATTTTTTTGCCTTTTTTAAAATTTTGGGGATTTTTTTGAGGGCGAGACTTTATCGCGCTTGATTTAAAGATTGTTGTCGGGTAAATGGATATTTGACTTGAAAATTTGGCAAGAACGGTAAGAAAAGACGAGAAAATAGGCGCGCTTTGGAAAATAGGGTAAGGAAAAAAGCGTCGACGGGGTTGACAAAACGGGGAAACGCGTAAATAATAACGGCGTGCGCTTCCGCGAAATCGTCGAACGGCGTTTTTTTCGCGAATTAAGCGTTTTTCTTTCCGACGGAGCGCGTCGACGCCCTTTATTTCGCGACCCCAAGTAAACAACGTCTTAAGATTTTTCAAGCGAACGAACCGGGCGACCGTTCGGCAAGCGTTCTTTACGTCGGAAAATATCGAAAATTTAAGGGAGGTTTTCTGTAATGAAAATCAACAAACGTTTTGCGATCGGGCTGGCGTCGGCGCTTCTCGCGGCGACGTTCGCTTTCGGAACGAACGACGTCGTTCCGTGTTTCGCGCAAGATAAAGCTCCGACGGCGCCCGCCATTGAAAATACCGCGTCGCAAGCTTCGGCGACCGACGAAAAGAAAGTTGACGAAACGAAAGTCGCGGAAACGCAAGCTCCGACGACCGACGAAAAGAAAGCCGACGCGAAGGAAGGCGAAAAGAAAGACGACAAAGAGCGCGAATCGTTCTTCGGTCTTTTCGGTTTGCTTTGGATTCTCTCGCTGGCCGGTTCGGTCGCCGCGTTGGTTTTCGCGGTCAAGTTCTTCAAGACGATGATGAAGGCCGACGAAGGGAACGAAGAAATGATCAAGATCGCGGCGGCGGTTCGCAAGGGCGCCAACGCGTATCTGAAGCAACAATATAAAGTCGTCGCGATTTTCTTCGTCGTCATTTGGGCGTTCCTGATGTACTTGGCTTGGGGCCCGGGCGTTCAAAACAAGATCGTTCCTTGGGCGTTCCTGACCGGCGGTTTCTTCTCCGGTTTGGCCGGTTGGTTCGGGATGAAAACGGCGACTTGGGCTTCGTCGCGCACCGCGGCGGGCGCTCAAAAGTCGTTGAACGAAGGTCTGCAAGTCGCGTTCCGTTCGGGCGCGGTCATGGGCTTGACGGTCGTCGGCCTCGGTCTGCTCGACGTCGTTCTTTGGTTCGGCGCGCTGTACTGGGTTTTCCCGATGTTCAACTGGACGATGGACTTGACGGAAATTACGGTCGTCATGCTCTGCTTCGGGATGGGCGCCTCTTCGCAAGCGTTGTTCGCTCGCGTCGGCGGCGGCATTTACACGAAGGCCGCGGACGTCGGCGCCGACTTGGTCGGTAAAGTCGAAGCCGGGATTCCGGAAGACGACCGCCGCAACCCGGCGACCATCGCGGACAACGTCGGCGACAACGTCGGCGACGTCGCGGGGATGGGCGCCGACTTGTACGAATCGTACTGCGGTTCGATTCTTTCGAGCGCCGCGCTCGGCGTCGCCGCTTACGCTTCGATGGGAATGGACGCCGAGACGCAAATGAAAGCTCTCTTCTTGCCGATTCTTTTGGCGGCGGTTGGGATCGCGCTGTCGATTTACGGCGTTTTCCTCGTTCGCACGGACGAAAAAGCGGACCAAGGCACGCTCTTGAAGGCGCTCGGCAAGGGCGTCAACATGCCGTCGATTATCATCGCGATTCTCTCGATTCTCATTTCGATGGCTCTCCTTCCGGGAACCGCGAAGTTCGCGGGCGTTTCGGTCGTCGTCGGGTTGTTCGCCGGTTGGTTGATCGGCAAATGGACGGAATACCGCACCGCGTACGAATACGAACCGACGAAGAAAATCGCGCGCCAAGGCAAGACGGGCCCGGCGACGGTCATTATCGCCGGTATCGCCGAAGGTATGTTCAGCGTTTGGGCTCCGGTCGTCATCGTCGGCGTCGCGACGATTCTCGCGTTCGGCTGCACGACCGGTTTCGACTTCTCGAACGTTAAGACGTTCTCGCTCGGTCTTTACGGCGTCGGCGTCGCGGCGGTCGGGATGCTCTCGACGCTCGGCGTTACGCTCGCGACCGACGCTTACGGCCCGATCGCCGACAACGCCGGCGGCAACGCCGAAATGGCCGGTCTTCCGGAAGAAGTTCGCCAACGCACCGACGCGCTCGACTCGCTCGGCAACACGACCGCCGCGACCGGCAAAGGTTTCGCGATCGGTTCGGCCGCTCTGACCGCGCTCGCGTTGTTGGCCGCTTACGTCGAAGAAGTTCGCGTCGGTTTCGAACGCTGGGGCGCTTCCGCGGTCGAAAAGATCGAAGCGACCGAAGGCGCGCAAGCCGGTTATTACAAGGTTTCGGACGAGTTCGCCGTCTATTACGCCGGTAAAGAAGCGGTCGAAGCGGAAAAAGCCGAATACGCGAAAACGGGCCGCGAATGGTTCCCGAAATCGTTCTTGGTTCTCCCGGAACAAGCGAACAACCCGAACCCGGAAAACCCGATTTATCGCGGCGCCGACAAAAAGTGGGCCGACTCGAACGCGGCTTGGGCCGGTCTGAAGACCGATCAAGGCCCGGCGTTCATCAACGCCGAAGTCGCGGAAGCCTGCCCGTTCGTTCCGGCGAAAGCGGACGACCCGGTCGAGATGGTTCCGGTCAAAACGGCGACGATGATGGACTGGATGAACTACTATTCCTGCAACCTGTTGAACCCGAAAGTTCTCGTCGGTATCTTCATGGGCGCGATGGCGGTCTTCGTCTTCGGCGCGATGACGATGATGGCGGTCGGGCGCGCGGCGTCCGGGATGGTCGAAGAAGTTCGTCGTCAATTCCGCGAAATCCCGGGGATTATGGAATACAAAGCCGAGCCGGACTATGAAAAGCCGGTCGCGATTTCGACGAAAGCGGCGCAAAAAGAAATGATCGCTCCGTCGTTGCTCGGCTTGGTTCTCCCGATCGTCGTCGGTTTGGCGCTTGGCGTTACCGGCGTTATCGGCCTCTTGGTCGGGACGCTGACCGCCGGTTTCTGCGTCGCCGTTTATATGGCGAACGCGGGCGGCGCTTGGGACAACGCGAAGAAATTCGTCGAAGCGAACGTCGAATCGGATCTCGGCGGCAAGCGTTCGGAATGCCATAAAGCGACCGTCGTCGGCGACACCGTCGGCGACCCCTTCAAAGACACGACGGGCCCGTCGCTCAACATCATTATCAAGTTGATGAGCATGGTTTCGGTCGTCGCGGCGGGTTTCATCGTCATGTACGGCGGTTGGTTCTGATTTTTAGAACCGACGACTTAACGGCGGAAGTCGTTCGTTGAAAAGAGCGAATCGGCGCGAACTTTACCGTCGGTTCGCGAGTAAAGTCGAAAAGCGCTGCGTGTCGGAGAGATTTTCTCTTCGGACGCCGCGTTTTTTATTTCTTGGCGCGACGCAAAATTTTCCCCTATTATTAATAAGCGGCGTCGGCGGGGGGCGGTTCCGTTTGGGGGAGCGCGTTATTCCGAAGTTTCGACGTAATTTAAGAAGGATTTAATCAAAATTGGGAACGCGCGTCGAAAAAAATGTTTTTCTTTCGGTTATTAGCGGCCAAATATCAATAATTGGCTATAATTTATTGTGTAAACGTTTCGAAAATTCTTTGAATTGAAGATTTTTTAGTCGTTGTTTCGACGTAAATTTTGCAAAGGAAAAAACGGCGCTCTCCGGAAGCGAAATACCGAACGTCGGCGCGCGTTCGGCGAGCGCGTTAACTCGGAAGGGAGACTTATTACATGACGAATGTTGAGGGGGGGCGTTCGCGGCGTTCCGAAACGGAAAGAGCGTTCGTTTCCGATAACGAAGACTTTGCGAAACAGCAATTGTCTTTCGCGCTGAATCTTTATCGTCGAGCGCTTGAAGACGACGCGCCGGACGCAAATGTCGTCGTCGCGCCGTTTAGCGTTTGCCGTTGTTTGAACGCTCTTTCGCTGGGGAGCGCGGGCCAAACGAAGGCCGAAATCGACGCGGCGCTCGGTCGCGACGAGTGGAGCGACGAGCGTTGGAGCGAAACGTTCCTCGCCGCCGACCGCGGCGTTAACGAAACGCGGGAAGCGACGCTTACCGGAGCGCTTTGGCTCGCGCCCGATTTGAAGCTCGACAAAACGTTCGTCGAGCGTTGCGAAAAAATGTCGCAAACCAAAGCGACGACGCTCGACTTCAAGGCGCCGACCGCTCTAAAAACGGCGAACGATTGGTTCGAGAAAAACACCGCCGGCAAAATTAAGAACCTTTTAAGCGAATTCGACCCGGAAACGCGGCTCTTAATCGCCGACGCGACAACATTTAAGGCGCAATGGCGCGAGAAATTTAAAGAGCGCTCGACGCGAACGCGTTCCTTTACGAACGCGCAAGGCAATGCAATTTTCGTTTCAATGATGGCGCAAACGGGGCGTTTTCGTTATCACGAAGCCTACGGGTTCCAATATTTGGAAGCGGAGTATGAAAACGGGCGTTTTGCGTTGTCTATCGTTCTTCCGAGGGATTACCGATTGTTTGCCGAAGTCGAGCGCGCCTTAACCCCGGCGTTTTTGCTCGAATGCCGCGACCGCGCTATGAACGTCGAGCTCGAATTTCGCTTGCCGAGGTTTAAAGTCGAGCGGTCGTGCGACTTGAGCGAAACGCTTAGAAAGGCGGGCGTCGTCTCCGCGTTCAAGGATAGCGCCAACTTTACGCGGACGACCGTCGACGGCGAAAAATTGAAAGTCGGTCAAGTAAAACAAGCCGCGTTCCTTGAAGTCGACGAAAACGGAACGGAAGCCGGCGCCGCGACCGCGGTTGAAATAAAGGGAGCGCTTGCCGCGCCTCCGCCTCCGGCTAGGTTGCAATTTTACGCCGACCGCCCGTTCTTCTATTTCCTCCGCGACAATGCGACCGGCGTCGTTCTTTTCGCCGGACGCCTCGTTACCCCGGAACTGAGATTAAGGTACTCGGGTTAGGGAAGCGATAGAAAGAATGACGAGGTAAGGCGGCGCGTCGCGCGACCGTCGGCTCCGATAGCGGAACCGACGACTTAGCGGCGCCGACCGTTCGTTGAAAAGGCGCGAATCGGCGAAAAACGCTTTTCGTCGGTTCGCGATCGAATCGAAAAAGCGCGGCGTTTCGGGGGAAAATTTCCTTCGGACGCCGCGTTTTGGGGGCGATTCGGCGTTTGGGACGCGGAGTCGCCCGATTGGGGCGATTTTTGCCGGAAATTGTCTCCGGAAACTTTTTCTTCTTTTTTCTCTTAAAATTTTTGTTTTTTCGTTGACTTTCGGCGCCGCGTTCGTTAAACTAACGTTAAGCTCGGGAATCGGAACGATTAGACGTATTTAATTTTCCGCCTTGACTCCGATTTTCGCAATTTTCCCCTCTTAAAGCGACGTTTTCCTCGGAAAGAAAGCCGAGAGCGCGCCGCGTCGAACGACGTTTTGACGTTAGGCGATATATTTTAGCGTTTTTATTTTTGCAACTTTTGACCCTTAGCCTTACTTTTTCTTTTTTACGCATTTGACGCGGAGCAAGTCGAAGCGCCGTCGACGGTTAACGTCGAGCGTTCGCAAGCGCCGCCCGCGTCGCGTCGGGAGGTTTTTCTGTGTGTTAACGCCAAAAAAGCCGGTTTTACGCTGGTCGAATTGTTGGTCGTCATCGCGATTATCGGGATTTTGATCGGGCTCCTTCTCCCGGCGGTGCAAGCGGCTCGCGAGGCCGCGCGTCGGATGCAATGCACGAACAACTTGAAACAGCTCGGGCTCGCGATCCAAAATTATCACGACACGAACAACAAACTGCCCGGTTTCGGGATGGGCGGTTGGGACTGCTACGACTACACGCCGTTTGTCGCGCTCCTTCCGTTTTACGAACAACAATCGCGTTACCAAGCGATCGTCGCGTCGAATTGGGACGCCGAACCGTTCTCGAACCACGAAGGATTCCTCGGTCTTTTGGGCGCGCTTGTTTGCCCGTCGGACGGCGACGGCGCGAACGGCTTCACCGAATCCGGTTACGCGAAACCTTACACGACGACGAGTTACCGCTTCTGCGAAGGGGACGCGATCAACGGTCGCGGTTGGCACAACGACTGCCGCTCGACGAACGCGAACTGCCCGCACAGCTCGCGCAGCGCGTTCACGATGAAGAACTGGCCCGGGCGTTCGACCGGCGTCGGCTCCTGCCCGCCCCTTGCCGCCGTTACCGACGGCACGAGCAACACGATTTTCGTTTCGGAACGCTGCTCGAGCCCGCGCGGTCGTTACACGGAGGACCCGGAACCGCGAATCAAAAACGGTTGGGCGGTCGCCGAGATGTGGGGGAGCAACCCGAAAGCGGCGTGCATGACGCTCGTCGGCAACGGCGGCCAATACATTTCCAGCGCGACGACGAAAGCCGGTTCCGGGTCGCTTTACGGGATGTATTACCCGAACTTCACGCGCTTCCATACGATTATGCCGCCGAACGGCCCGTCTTGCGGCGTTTCCTGGACCGACTCGTTGGTGACGTCGGCGTCGAGCAACCACAGCGGCGGCGTCAACGCGGTGATGGCCGACGGTTCCGTCCGTTTCGTTAGCGAAACGATCGACTGCGGCGACCTGTCGATTCCGGCGTCGCTGAACCCGGCGGGGAAAACGAACTTGCGTCCGGTCGGCGGGAAGAGCCCGTACGGCGTTTGGGGCGCGCTCGGCACGATCAACTGCGGCGAAACGAACGTCAATATGTGATTTTCGCGGCGGCGACGCGGTTGCGTCGGCGGTCGGGGCGGTTTGAGGCGTCGCGAACGTTTCAAAAGCTTCGAACGCTTCGCCGTCGACGGCGCGTCTTGGCTTTTTCGGTTGAATTTGTTGTTAATCGCTGAAATTTAAAGCGTTAGGGAAAGAGATGAAAAGATTCGGATTTGGTTTTTGCGTCGCGGCGGTTTTGGCGTGCGCGGCGCTGACGGTTTGCGTCGGTTGCGGCGGCGGGAACTCGGGCTCGCGTTCCGGGCTTGTCAAGGTTTCGGGCGTTTTGCTTTACAACGGCGCCCCGGTCGACGGCGCGACGATCGAGATGCGCCCGGTCGACGACACGCCGAACGCGGTCGCGGTTGGGCGCACCGACCAAGACGGCAAGTTCGAGCTGACGACGGACCGTCCCGGCGACGGCGCGTTCCCGGGCCAATATCGAACGGTCGTGAAGAAGCAAGTTCAAACGGTCGACGGGCGCACCTTGGAAGAAGCGACGGCGGAAGACGGCCCGGAACCGGATTGGGACAAAGACGCGGCGGTTACCGAGAACTTTTTGCCGGAAAAATACCTCGACCCGCTGAATTCGCCGCTGATTGTCGAGATTCCGAAAGGCGGAAGCAAGAACTTGGAAATCGTTCTGGAAGACTGAGCGTTTGAGGCGTTCGCGCCCAAACGAAACGGCGCAAGCGCTTAACGAACGAAACAACGGCGCGTCGGGGCGACTCGGCGCGTCGTTTTTTTGGGGGCGGATTGAGGAAATTTTGCGTTTTTTTCTTGTTTTTAACAAAATTTTTGTTCAATTTATCTCGCGACGACGCTCTATAGGGGCGAAGTCGGCTTGAAGCGCGAATCGTTGGGCGCCGACGACGATAAAAGTAAAAAGAGAATGGAAAATTGACATGCGTAATAATATGTTGGAACGGCTTTCTAAGGGGAAAACGGTCGGGCGTTGGTTGGCGTTAGGTCTGTTAGTCGCGTTCGCGGCGTTGAGCGGCGGTCGCGTCGCGAACGCGTCCGACGAGTTTGGGTGGTCGTTCGACGAAGAGGGCGCGACGCTAACCGCCGTGAAGGACGCTTCGCTGACGACGGCGAAAATCCCGGAGAAAGTCAAGGGCAAGCCGGTCGTCGCGATCGGCGAAAACGCGTTTTTTGCTTGTCGTTCTTTGGAAACGGTCAAGTTGCCGAAAAGTTTGAAACGAATTGAAAGCGGCGCGTTTATTCAATGCGCTTCGTTGGAATATCTCGACTTGCCGGAAGGATTGACCGAAATTGGCCCCGGCGCGTTTTGGGGGTGCATATCGTTGCGAGTAATCGAGTTGCCCCTAGGCGTAACGAAGATCGAACGCTTGACCTTTATGGAGTGTCAGTCGTTGAAAACGGTCGACATGGCGGAAAAAGTAACGTCGATTGGGCACAGCGCCTTTTTGAATTGCAGCTCGTTAAGAAAAATCGAACTTCCGGAGAGCCTCGAGTCGATCGACGATTTAGCGTTCGGCGGTTGCCGCGCGTTGAAAAAGGTCGAGTTGCCGGCAAACTTGGAGAATATCGGTTTGTTAGCTTTTGCCTGTTGCGATTCGTTGGAAACGTTAGATTATTCGCGTCTTGACGAAGGGAGATTTGAAGAGGACGTTTTTGGACTTTGCGACCCCGAGTTGGAGATTGTCTTAGATGAAGATCGTTCGGTTTCCGCGGGCGACGCGTTGGAGCATCTGCGAGCGTTACGTTGCGAGTCGAGCGACGATGAAACCGACGACGAAACCGACGACGAGGCGACGGTCGGCGAATTTGGGCTCACCGAAGATTCGGAAGAGATTCCGGCGGCAGTCTCCGCGGTCGACTTTTTCGAATGGGAATTCGACGATAATGGCGCGACCTTAACCGGCGTGAAAGATAAAGAAACGCTGACGACGGCGCAAATCCCGGCGGAAGTCGACGGAAAACCGGTCGTCTCGATCGGTTGCGAAGCGTTCAAAGAATGTAAGGCGTTGAAAACGGTCGCGTTGCCGGATTCGGTAACGACGATCGAAAACGGAGCGTTCGCTTTTTGCAAGGCGTTGGAATCGATCGAATTTTCGGAAAATCTGACGACGATTAAGGCGTTGGCGTTTTACGATTGCGGCTCGTTGAAGTCGGTCGATTTTCCCGAGAAAGTGACGACGGTCGAAAATCTGGCGTTTGTTTTTTGCACGTCGTTGAAAGAAGCGCGTTTTCGCAATCCTAAGTTGGGTTTTAGCGAACATATGTTCGAGGGTTGCGATAAGAAAATGAAGATTATTCTTGCCAACGGGACGACGAGTACTTGGGAAGTCGTGTTGCTGGCGTTCGAAGCGAAGCGACAGGGGCTTTTGACCGGCGAAAACGGAGAGGAAGAAGCTCCGGCGGCGGAAGAAGCTCCGGCGGAATAAGCGCGAAAGAACGCGAAAGAGCGAAGGGCGCGGCGTTGCGGGAAACGATTCTCGAAGCGCCGCGTCGTCTTTTCTTGACTTGCGGAAACGCGTCGCGGCGAACGGCGGTTGCGATTGACGAAAAGCGCGTTTGACGATATAATAACGAAGAGCGGGCCGCGTCGGTTGGCGAACGGCGGCTCGCGTCGGGGCGCTTCGAACGGAAGGAACGAAGGAAAAACGTTCGGAACGCCGCGTCGTTATTCGGTTTAAGGAGGAAGCGAAAATGGGCGCGATACCGTCCGGCGCTAAAAGAGCTTGTCAACGTTGGATTCCTAAGTCGACCAAGGGCGACCTTGCGCGTTGGTCTTACGAACTCGATCGGGTCAACGCGCTCGAGCCGGAGATGCAAAAGCTGAACGATAACGAGTTGCGCAAACGGAGCCTCGCGCTGCGGTACCGCGCTCGGAGCGGCGAACCGTTGGCGAAAATCTTGCCGGAAGCGTTCGCCTTGGTGCGCGAAGCCGGGAATCGAACGCTCGGAATGCGCCACTTCGACGTGCAAATTCTCGGCGGAATCGCGATTTTCAACCGCTCCATCGTCGAAATGCAGACCGGCGAAGGGAAAACGCTCACCGCGACCGCGCCGCTCTACTTGCGAGCGTTGGCCGGGAAGGGCGCCCTCCTCGCGACCGTCAACGACTACCTCGCCGCCCGCGACGCCGAGCTGATGACGCCGATTTACCGCGCGCTCGGGATGAACGTCGGCGTTATCCAAACGCAACAGCAAACCGACCAACGCCGCAAAGCCTACCAGTGCGACGTTACCTACGGCACCGCGAAGGAGTTCGGTTTCGACTTCCTCCGCGACCGGCTCCTCTTGCGCCGAATCCGCGAAGGGCAAACCGACCTCCTCGGCGCGATGCTCGGCGAACAGGGCGAAAAAAACGAAAGCCCGACCCAGCGTCCGGAGCCGTATTTTTGCCTCGTCGACGAAGCCGACTCGATCCTCATCGACGAAGCCAGCACGCCGCTCATCATCAGCGCCCTTCCGACCGAAGAGCAAAAACAGGAAGTCGAAGCGTATAAGTGGGCCGCCGACCGCATTTACGACTTCATCGAGGACGAAGATTACGAATACGACAACGACAAAAAACATGTCGAGCTGACCCGCGAAGGCCGACGCAAAGCGCGCAACCTCCCCAAACCGGACGCGATGGCGACGACCGGCCTTTATCACGTGTACGAATACGTCAAGCAGGCGATCAAAGTCGACCGCGAGTTTCACCGCGACCAACAGTACGTCGTTCGCGACGGCGAAATCGTCATCGTCGACGAGTTCACCGGGCGGCTCGGCGAAGGGCGCAAGTGGCGCGAAGGCGTTCACCAAGCGGTCGAGGCGAAAGAGGGCGTCGAAATTACCGTCGCGACCGGACAGGCGGCGCGCGTTACGGTGCAGGATTTTTTCCTCCGCTTCGAACATTTGGCCGGAATGACCGGGACCGCCGCCGCGTCGAGCGCAGAGTTGGCGCGAATTTACAAGTGCCGCGTCGTTCCGGTGCCGACGAACCGTCCGCCGCGACGCGTTCAACTTCCGACCCGCGTTTTCGCGACCGAACGAGCGAAATGGGCCGCCGTCGTCGAGGAAATCGCCGAATATCACGCGCAAGGGCGCCCGGTGCTCATCGGGACGCGAACGATCGACAAGTCGGAAATTTTGTCGAACCTCTTGAACGAGCGGAAGATGGAGCATTGCGTCCTGAACGCGAACCGCATCGCGGAGGAAGCGGAAATCGTCGCCGGCGCCGGACATTGGGGGAAAATCACCGTCTCGACGAACATGGCCGGGCGCGGGACGGACATCAAACTTCCGCCGGAAATCTTGGAAATCGGCGGGTTGCACGTTATTTGCACGGAGCTGCACGAGTCGGCGCGCATCGACCGGCAGTTGATCGGGCGTTGCGGACGGCAGGGCGACCCCGGCTCGTATCGGCAATATCTTTCGCTCGAAGACGAGATTTTGGAGAAGGCGCGCGGCCCGAAAAAAGCGCGCAAACTGAAAGAAAAAGGGGAAAAAACGCCGGACGCCGAGTTCCCGCAAGACCGCAAACGCTTTTACAAGGCGCAGAAAAAGGTCGAGAAAAAGAGTTACCGCGGGCGAAAAACGATGCTCTATTACGAGAAAGAGCGGAAAAAGATGCAGCGCGGAATGGGGCAAGACCCTTACCTCGACACGCCGAACTGACCGGCGCGACGCGGGCGGCGGTCGCTTGAAATTTCGCCCCTTATTTCGACGTTGAAAACGCAAACGCCGAGCGATTCGAACCGCTCGGCGTTTTTGTTGTCGGCGACGTTAAGACCTTTAATGAAAGCTTTTAGCGGCGACGAGCGCGACGTTCGCCGGTTTAACGGCGGTTACTTGAAAGCGCGGAAGAGCGAGTTGACCGCCTTGGCGAGCGCGCCCGGGTACGCCGGAACGTCGAGGACGCGGAACATTTGCCGCCCGGTCGGTTCGTCGCAAAATGCCCAAGTCGTTCGACCGTCGTCGGCGCAGGAGACGCGAATATTTTCCATTCGGTAAAGCGCTTCGGGACTTGCGTCGACTTCCGGCGTTCGGTCGACGACGGAACCGTCGCGGAGAATCGTTTTATCGGCGAGCGCGAGGAGGCTCGCGGTCGACCACATGCCGCGGCGCGAACTCAAAATTTTCGCCCAAACCTCGTCGGACGGGCGCTTTTCGATCGCTTTGAGCCAAAGCGAACTCTGCGTTTTCTCGAACATGTACGCGAAAAAGCCGGCGAGCGCGTCCGAGATTCCGTCGAACGCCTTGTCGTGCGGGAGCCAGTAAAACGTTCCGTTTTCGCCGGTTTGGCGCGTCTCGACGACCGTCCAGCAGGGATACCAATAAAGCGGGCAGGTCAGGTCGAACATTGTCGCGTAAGCGCGCGGATTCAGCTCGACGTTGAATTCGAGTTTGCCGGGCATGTCGGGGTTTTCGCGAGCGGCGCCCGCGTTCAGGTAGACCCCGGCGCACTTGTCGCGGAAGAGTTCCGGGCGGCGCGACGACGCGATAGCGACGTCGGTCGCGGAACCGACGATCGAAATGCGAACCGGCGCCTCGGCGCGTTCGAGCGTCGAAATAATGAAGTCGACCGCGACCGAATCGTCCGGCGAAAGGTTCGGCGCTTTGTCGCCGCGACGTTCGATTTGCGCTTTCGACCCGACGGCGTAAGGGACGACTTGGCGCGACATGCGGTTCATCTGCGCGACGGCGGCGACGGCGGGGTCGCCCTTGCGTCGGCTCGGCGGGTAGTCGAGGATAAGGCCGCGCAGGTCGACGAGATTTTGGAGCGCGAGAGAGTAAATCGTCGCCAGGTCGAAATGGTCGTCCGGGTCGCCGTGTTCGTGAAAGAGGTCGGCTTGGTGCAGAACGAGCGGACGGCGGCGCGCGTCGCGGAGCGTTTCGGCGGCGGTCGCGTCGTCGTCGGCGGCGAAAAGTCGCGTCGGCGTCGCGGGCCCAAGCGAACCGAACGCGGCGGCTCCAAACGAAGCGGCGAGCGAAGTTTTGACGAATTGGCGGCGGTCGAGCATCG
>JAFTUJ010000163.1 GCA_017466305.1 Thermoguttaceae bacterium | reverse complement strand
CGCGACGGGTTTTTTACGGTCGCGACAATTTTTCCGTTTTTGTCTCGTTGCAAAAACGCCGACGCCGCTCCGACCGTTCGTCGCGTCGAACGCGAGAACGTTTCGGGGAGGGACGTCGGCAAACGCTCGGCGAGCGGAGGGAACGTTCCGGTTAAACGCGGAAAATTCCGACTTCCGCCGGCGGATAGGAGCGGCGTTTTTTCGGCGGAATCTCGACTTCGAGAAGGTCGAAATCGAACCGGTCGTCCGACTCGACGACGAAGAGGGAACCTTCCGGCGCCCGTTCGCGGAGCGTTTTCAAGAGCGCGAGCGTCTCCTCTTCGCGGTCGACGAAGAAGTCGTAAGGCGGCGAGCAGAAGACGAGCCAAGGAACGTCTTTCGGAAGCGTCGCCTGCGAAAGGGACTCGATCGCCGACGTCGGCGCCGGGGCGTTCGGGTCGGTCGCGGCGAGTTTGCGGCCCCAAAAATAAGTGTCGGTCGTCGTCAACTCGATTTTCGCGGCGGTTCCGGGAATTTTCTCTTCGAGAATTTCGATGTTGCGCCGAGCGATCCGCGCCGTCGGGAAGTGAATTTCGATCGTCGTCGCCGAAACCGCGCCGCGACTGATCGCTTCGAACGTCAGCGCGCCGGTGCCGCCGAAGAGGTCGACGACGTGTTTCCCGCGAACGTCTTGGCCGAGGAGGTTGAAAATCGCCTCGCGAACCCGCTCTTTCATCGGACGGACGCGACGGTCGCCGCCGTATTCGAGCTTCGTTCCGCGGAAGAGTCCGCCGACGACGCGCAAGCCGACCGAGTCGCCGCGGTCGCCCGGTTCGCTCCCGACGTTTTTGTTCCGCTTCGAACGCTTGCGCGGTTCCGGCGTCTCGACCGGCGCCGTCGACGCGTTCGAACGAGCGTTTTTGCGGTTCTTGTCGAATTTGCCGGTTTTGCTCGACGCGCCGCCGTCGGACGAAATTTTTTCGCTTTTTTTTCCGCCCTTATTAATATCGACGGCGACGTCGGCGCTCGACGCGGCGTTCGAGGCCGTTCCGGCGTTCCGACCGCGCCCTTTTTGCGCTTTCGCGGCGCGACGTTGGCGGCGATAATCGTCCGCGCCCTTGTTCATGAGGTCGGTCGCGTCGAAAAAATCGTCGGAATCGTCGACGGCGGCGCCCTTTTTTTTCTTCGACGGAGCGAAACGGCGGCAGACTTCGGCGCTCGAAAGGTACGGAGCGATCGTAATATCGTCGTTACCGTCGGCAAAGTTTTCCCAATTTTCGCGGCGACTCTTCCGCGACGGCGTTTTTTTCACGGCTTTTTCCTGTTTTTTCGATTTTAAGGGGGAAAGGGAAGAAAAGCGACTTGTTTTTCCTCGACGTTTTCTTTATACTATCTTTAGCGACGTCTTAAAAGGGGACGCCCGCGCTTCTCGACGAAAAGAAACGCGGCGAGCGTCCGAACGGTCGACGTTTTTGCGTTCGATCGACCGAATAAACCGTTTAATTGAAGAAATCGATACAAAATGAAAAAATTCCTTTTTGCCGCTCTTTTCGCGACGGCGACCTTCGGCGTCGGCGCCGCGTTCGCCCAAGAAGCCGCGTCGACCGCTCCCGCTTCCGCGCCGCAAGCCGCCGCGGTCGCCGATCGAACCGACGGGCCCCAATACGCCAAATTCTCCGTCGAAATGACGAAGTATAAGGGCAATCTCAAAAAACTCCGCGCTTTGAAGGAAGCGTATCAAACCGCGACGCCGGAAGAACGCGACCAAATCGCCGCCGAGTTCGAACCGCTCCTCGACGCGACGACCGCGCTGCAAAAGAACCTCGTTCCGCTCGCGCTCGACGCCTATAAGTCCGTCGACGGTCAAAACGCCGAGCTGCGCGCCTTCCTCTGCGGAATGCTGCAATGGGCGACCGGCGCTCGCGAAAATTACGAAATGGCGTACAATATTGCGAAAGTCGTTTTCGAATTCCCGCTTCCGGAAGGCTCCGACGCGCTGTACGGGTACGCCGCGTTCGCCGCGTTCTGCTCGATGAACCTCGACGACGCGAAAAAATGGCGCGACCTCGCCGTCGAAAAAGACCCGAGCGTTTGGGAAAAAATCGACCCGCAAGGGAAAATGAACCTGCAGCCGATGCTTTATCGCATCCTCGGCGAATATGAAAAAGAATGGGCGAAGGAACAAGAAATTCGCGCCAAAGAAGCCGCCGACAATCTGCCGCGCGTCCTGATCAAAACGACCAAAGGCGATATCGTCCTCGAACTCTTCAAAAACGAAGCGCCGAACGCCGTCGGCAACTTCCTGACGCTCGTCGCCGAAGGGAAATATTCGGACGTGCCGTTCCACCGCGTTCTGCCGTTCTTTATGGCGCAAGGCGGCGACGTGCAATACGGCAACGGAACCGGCGGCCCCGGGTACTGCATCCCGTGCGAGTGCAACAAGCCGGCCGCGCGCAAACACTTCCGCGGCTCGATCAGCATGGCGCACGCCGGCCCGAACACCGGCGGTTCGCAGTTCTTCCTGACCTTCGTTCCGACCTCCTTCCTGAACGGCGTTCACACCGTTTTCGGGCGCGTCGTCGAAGGGATGGACGTCCTCTCCGAAATCGAACGGATCGACCCGGACGCCGAGTCGAACGTCGCCCCGGATAAGATTATCGAAGCGAAAATTTTGCGCGGCGAACCCTTCAAATTCGAAAAATTGCCGGAACGCTCCCGCTTCTAAGCGGTTCGCAAGCGGCGAACGCGGTCGCTCCGGGCGGAACGGAGGGGCGATTAACGCGAACCGACGTTCTTTGGGGAACGAAGGAGCGACCGACGTTAGGTTAGTTTGGGTGAAATTTAGCGATAAAAACGCGGCGATTTGAGGCCGCGCTTGGCCGAACGTCCGCCCGTAAAACGGTCGATTCGGCGACTTTTCGGAAAAATTAACGCGATGAATTCGACGGAACAGGATAAAAAACGAATTTTAATCGTCGACGACGACCCGGAGATTTCGGAGTCGACGCGCTTGGCGCTCGAAGCGCTTGGATACGAAGTCGAGGTCGCTCGCGACGGAGCGACCGGCCTGGCGTTGGCGGAGCGGCGGCGGCCCGACTTGATGATCTTGGATATGATGATGCCGAAGCGAAGCGGCTTTCTTGTCTTGGAAACGCTTCGACAAATCGACGACTTCCCGACGCGAATCAGTATGATCACCGCCAACGAAGGGAATCGGCATAAAGAATACGCCGAAAAGCTCGGCGTCGACGCGTACATCCGCAAACCGTTCCCGATGGACGAGTTGATCGACGCGATCGAGCGCGTTCTCAACGAACGTTGACGGCGTTTGGAGGTTTTAGGCGTCTTAGACGTTTTAGATAAAATAGGGAGGCGGCGTTGAACCAATATGAATTGGCGTTCGAGCGTTTTCTGCGGTCGGCGCGCGCTCCGTATTTGGCGAATCGACAGGAGCGACGTTTCCAACTCGGCGGCGGCAAGACGTTGAAAAACTTCGACTTCGTCGTTACCGGGATGGACGGCGCGAGCTGGTTTGTCGACGTGAAGGGCAGACGTTTCCCCGGCGGCTTAGCGTAGCCGAGATATTGGAAAAACTGGACGACGCGGGACGATTTGGTCGGCTTGCTCCGTTGGGAGGAGATACTCGGCGGCGGAAGCGCGGCGTACCGCGACCGTTCGCTCTTTGTTTTCGCGTATTGGGTCGTCGGCGACAAGAAACCGGCG
>JAFTUJ010000017.1 GCA_017466305.1 Thermoguttaceae bacterium | reverse complement strand
TGACCGGTCTAGGCGCTTGGGGAAATTCGGGCGGTTTGAGCGCTTCGGACGAAAGCGGCGACGCGAACGACGCCGACGCCGACGTCGAAGATCGCGCCGAATTTGAGCGTTTGCGTCGGTTGGCGGGCGATCTTGCGAACCGGGCGGGGCGCGACGAAACGGAACGACGACGCAGGACGGCGCGAGCGTTTGCGAATCCGACGTCGGCGAACGGCGAGGCGGCGAACGGGCGTTCGGCGAATCGCGTCGACTTCGAGCGCGAGAACGTCGAGAACGCTTTTCGGCTCGACGGCCCGCCGGACGCGACGGCGACGATCGACGGCAAAACTTACGTCTATTTTGGCGGCGACGGGTATCTCGGCTTGCAGGCCGACCCGGAAATGCTCGCGACCGCTTGCGAAGCGGCGATGAAATACGGGCTCGCGTCGGCGACTTCGCGACGTTGTTTCGTTCCGGCGCCGGCTCGCGAGGTCGAGCGAAACGCGGCGGAATTTTTCGGCGTCCCGCGGGCTTTTTACGCGTTGAGCGAAGCGACGCTCGCCGAAGCGACGCTCCGTTTGCTCGACGGTTCGTTCGATCGCGTTTTCGTCGACGAAGCGTCCGCGCCGTTTTGGACGCCGCTTCTCGAAAAATGCGCGAACGAGCGTCGACGCAACGCCGATTGGAAACGTTTGGAGCGGTCGGAACGGTTGAAGCGGTTGGGCGCCCGCAACGTCGACGGCGGCGACTCGGAAACGCGTCGAAGCGGTCGGGACGCGAGCGACGGAACGCCGATTTTGTTCCGACATTGCGATCCGGTCGATTTGGCGGGAAAATTGCGACGTTATTTGCCGCCGGGCGCGCGTCCGCTCGTCGTTACCGACGGCGTTTTCGCCGATTGCGGCTCGGTCGCTCCGCTCGACGAGTACGCGGCGTCGGCGCGGCGTTTTCCGGGAGCGGCGTTGATCGTCAACGACTCGCACGGCGTCGGCGTTTTGGGGGCGCGCGGGCGGGGAACGCTCGAACATTTTGGATTTGAGTTGAGCCGCGTTAACGAAACGAGTCGAGAAGCGGAGTTTGAACCGCGGTTCGAGCCGGAAGAGTTCGGCGACGAAACGTTCGGCGAAGCGGCGCGTTCGACGCTCGGAAAGCGCGACGGCGTCCGGGTTTATATGTTCGCGTCGTTGGCGAAGGCGGTCGGCGGTTTCGGCTGCGTCGCGCCGGGGAGCGAGCTTTTCGTCGAGAAGTTGACCGAGCGTTGCGAAGAGCTTTGCGGCGCGATTCCGTCGAACCCGATCGCGGCGGCGACCGCGCGAGGTTTGCGAATTTTGACGAAAACTCCGGATTTGCGGGCGCGTTTGCGAGAAAATTCGGAGCGTTTGCGCGTCGGCTTGCGAACGTTGGGGCTCGAAGTCGCGGAATCGCCGTCGCCGGTCGTCGCGTTTCGCGTTGGGACGCCGCAGAATATGCGTCGAATTCAACAAGCGTTGGCGAACGAGCGGATTTTGATCTCTTATTTGCCGACCCGCGGAGACGGAGCGCGCGGAGCGTTGCGCGTCGCCGTTTTTGCGACGCACTCGCCGGAAATGATCGACGCGTTGATCGAAAAATTGCGCGACGTTCTTTGACGGCGGCGTTAAAACTGTTGAAACGTTGGGAATCGTTAAAAGCGTTTGATTAGCGAGATTCGTTAAAACACTTAAAATTGTAAAAATCGGAATTTCTTTCTGGGAAACGTCGTCCGTCGCTGGAAACGGACGGCGTTTTTTGTTGTTTTATTTGATTTTTGGTGAGAAAATGGCGCGTCGCGACGAGAAAACGCCGATCGAAAGGGGAAAGAGCGAGGCGGCGAGAGGGGAAAACGGGGCCCGACAAAGGGCGAACGCTTCCAAAATTTGCGTTGAGCGGGACGACGAGGCGAGAAAAAAGGGTTCCTTTGCGGAATATCGGCGGGCCCCCCCTAGTTGAAAAAGAAAACGCGTCTACTATTAATAATATTGCGGCGTCGCGACGACGAAAAAGGCCAAACGACCGGTCGACGGCGGCGCGAACAACCTGACTTTGACGATTTTGACGACTCGAACGTTTTTTGATGATTCGAACGTTTTTGACGATTCGGATCTTTTCAACGATTCGGGCGCGCCGTTTTGCGAACGGAATTGACCAACCGATGACGAAATTTGAATTGAACGATAACGAGCGAATTGGCGTTCGCGATATTTTGGGTTATTTGAATTTTTCGACCGGGAGTCGCGACGGTCGCTTCGCTTCGGCTTGGAACGCGCTTTACGAAGCGCTCGCCGAACGCGGTTCGACCGAAATTTGGCGCGACGCGCTCGATCTTTTGCGAACCGAGCTCGCGACGTTGGCGGAAAGCGTCGACGCGTTTCGCGATTCGCGCCAAGCGACGCGAAGTCTCGATTCGGTCGAGGAAGCGTTGAGCGAATATCGAATTTTTCACCGCGACGCCCTTTTTCATCAAAAAAACGAATTTTTGTTCAATTCGCTCTTTTTGGCGCGAATTTGCCGCTTGACGACCGCTCGCGACGTTTTCGGAGACGACGGGAATTTGGTCGCCGACGTCGTTAGGCAAGCGAACGATTTCCTCGGATACCGTCCGATTCCCGTTCTCGAAGGGGAAGAGCG
>JAFTUJ010000162.1 GCA_017466305.1 Thermoguttaceae bacterium | reverse complement strand
GACAACTTTCGGAAATCAACGCCGTAAAGCGGCAACCCTTTGCTTTTAACGCCGCGAGAACCGTCGCGCGCCGAATCGCGTCGTCGGCGAGGTCAAAGTAATGACCGTTTTCGTCGAACGCGCCGTGACCGCACCAATAACAAACGATCGCGTCGTTCGAACCGGCGGGACAACTCGCGATCGCTCGAAGGAGATCGCGCCGAATCGAGCTCGAATTGGAAACGTCCGGCCCTTTCCAGGAAGAGTCGTAATCGTTGTAAAGAACAAGGCGATGTTCCGGAAGCGCCGATTTAAACGCGCCGCGCGTTAAATTGACGCCCGCTTGGACGCAGTCGCCGACGCCGGAAGCGTTAAAGTCTCCTTCGGCGATGAAGTAAACTTTTTGCGCGAACGCGTTTGAGGTGAAAAATAACAGCGCGAGCAAAAACGTCGACGTAAGGAAGCGTTGACGTTGACGTAAATCTTTCATTTATCGTTCCTTTGACGAAAAAAGACAACGTTGGGAAAGGCCAAAACTAAGCGACGGAAGCCGAAAAACGCCGACGTTTCGTCGGCGACGGAATGTCGCCGACGGGGACGCTTGAAGGGCGACGAAGGGCGGCGAAGGGCGACGCGTCGACGGCGAGCGTTTTCCAACCGCCGAAATCCAACCGCCGAAGGAGACGAGCCGAAGTCGGCGACTTTGACGCGGAAACGGCGCGTTTCGCAACGCTCGACCGTTGGACGGAGAGCGGAAAACGACTCGCAAGCGGACGAAAAAACGAGCGCGTTTTCAAGCTTCGACGGAGGCGGTTAAGCGACGGTTAAGCGTCGCGAACGCAAGACGTTGGCGAGCGTCGCGTCGCGGTCGACTTGAAGTTGAAAAGCTGAAAAGCGTTCGTTTTTGCGCCTTCGATAACGACTATACCGCGTCGCGGGCCGACGTCAAGCGTTTTTTGTGCGGAATTCCCCAAAAAAAGGAAAAAAATTCGCGCTTTTGCGGAACGCTTTAACGATCGCCGTTGGGGTTGGGCGGTCGAACGTTCGAGCGGGGCCTAGACGACGCGTCGGCGTCGGCGTCGGCGTTAAGGTGCGGCGTTAAACGTTGTCGACGCTTAGTTTCCGGCGTTCGCGCTTAGTCAAACGTAATCGTTCTGCAGTGTCGCAACGTTTTTTCCTTGGGGTCGTGAAAAATCGCGCCGTCGTCTTTTCCGTTCCAGGTCGCGAGCGCCGTTAGGTACTCTTGCGTCAAGGAGTCGTTTAACGCGACGGGTTGGAGCCAACCGGTTGCGGAAACGTCGGCGATCGGGTCTTGGTAATAGGCTCCCAAGAGGTAAAACCCGCCGTCTCGGTCTCGATGGCGAGGGGCGGAGCGTTGCGCGCGCAAAAATTCGCCGCTTTTCACTTCGTCGAACGGAATTTCCGCGTCCGGACGCATCCAGCAAACGCTTTCGTTGCGCTCGACGACGGCCAACGTGCGGAAGCCGATCGGGTCCAATTTGTCGTCGCGAAACAAACCGGGTTCGGAAAGCGGAACGCGCAGAAAACGTTTCTCCGAATCCGTCTGCGCGCCGCGACAGTTCGCCCAAGAAACGCCGACGCCTTGCGACGTGTAAAGCGTTTCGTCGCCGACGAATACGGCGTAAAAGGTTTCGCTCGACGTTCTGTCGCGCCCGACGCTAAGTTCGGAATAAGTCGGCGAATAGTAAACGGGGGGCATTTTGTCGTGAAAACGCCGATTCCATTCGCTGTCCCAAGGTTCGTCGAGGCGAATTTGTTCGTAAAGCGGTTTCAGATAGGCCCCGCGTTCGAAATAGGGGAGAATAAGGACGCGCCAAGAATGCAGCGGCTTTCCGTCGGCGTCCGTCGAGTACGGCGGAGGCCAGCAGCCGTCGTGCGCGTGGGCGTAACGCGCCATCGCGACCGAAATCGCGGCTAAGTTGCGTAAAGAGTTCGCGCGCTTGACTTCGGCGAAATACGGCTCTTGCTCGAGGTAGTGCGCGTCGTAATAGCGTATTCCGCTGAAATTGGCGAAATCCGCCGCGGTAAACCGATCGGAACGGCGGCTTTTAAAGCCGTCGTTGAAAATTTTACCGCTTAATTTGACGTAAACGCCGCCGGAGAGCGCGCCGAGGGCGAACGTCGCGCCGACGATAGCGAACGCGACAACGGATAACGTCGGCGACTTGCGCCGCGGCGAAGCGGGGGTAGGTTGAGCGGGGGGCGTCGATAGCATTGAAAGTCTCCTTGGCGTGAAACGAAAAAACGGACGCCGCCGCGGAAGTTCGCGGCGACGTCGCGAAGCGCGGTCGGCGTTAACCTGGCGACGTTAACCTGGCGACGCTACTTAGTTTCCGACGCGGGCGCGGTTTCCGATTGGGTTTCCGGCGCGGTTTCGGGCGACGCTTCCGCTTCCGTCGCTTGCGCGGCTTCCTTGGCGAGCGCGGCGTCGACTTGCGCTTGCAATTCCGGCGGCAATTTGATCAAATCCATTCGCCCGGCTTTCCAGTTCCACGTCGACTTAAACTGATCAAGGCTAAGAGTGTTTTGGACGGGGCCCGGCTCGTCGGATAGACAACTAAATATGTGGGTCATATAGAGAATCGACGCGTCGGAGAAGATGGGATCGCCAAAGTCGACGTCGCGTATTGAGCTAAAAGCGAACTCAACCTTTTCGAACTTGGCGTCGCGGAAGTTCGCGGCGGTTAGTTCGCAACCATGAAATCGAACGTTTTTGAATTTGGAACCGCTAAAATTCGCGTTTTTTAAGTCGCTTCCGCAAAAAACGCAGTCGATGAACGTCGCATTCGAAAAATTAAAATCGGCGAAATTACCGGCGATTAGGCGTTCGTCTTTCTTGCGCGGCTTAAACGCAACGCCGAAATATTGCTTCCGCTCGAAATTTCTCGTCGTTTTAAGTTGATCGGCGGAAAGTGGAAGAGCGGCGCCTTCGAGCCAAGCGCCGCTTATGTTGAAGTCGGGTTCGACGTCGTATTTGCCTACAATTAATGTTTGCTTGAAAGGCTCTGAGGCGTTTTCTCTGGGATACAGCTTATAATGAGGCCGACCCGCCCACTGGACGCGCGTAATCGAAGATTCCGCGTCGGGATAATCGGGAAAGGTTCGCGAACTTCGAAGTTGTTCGACGGTAAGGTTGGCGACGTCAAAACCTTCGCCGAAATGCGCGTTGTCGAAAACGCAGTCGACGAAGAGCGTGGCGGACAAATCAGGGTGAACTTTGACAAAGTTCGCTCTCGTGAAGTCGCAACGGACAAAGACCGCTTGCGTTAAGTCGGCGAAACTGAAATCGCAACCGACGAACTTGCAGTCTTCGAGTTTGACGTTCCGAATCTTCGCGCGATCAAGATTTTGCGAGGAGAGATCGATTCCGTCTTTAAGTTCGACGATCGTTTGGTCGTCGAGAACGAGGTAACGCGTCGGCGTTACGGGATCGCAAATTTCTTTGCCGTGCGCTTCGGAATAACCGTAATCTTGCGCGACGCAAACGCAAGGAACGGCGTAACTTGCGAGAACGGCGCACGTCGCGACGGCGGCGAGGAAAAAGCGTTGACGTTTCATGGCGTAAACTCCTGAATAATGCGAGTAAGCGAGTCGGCGAGCAAGCGACGCAAAG
>JAFTUJ010000016.1 GCA_017466305.1 Thermoguttaceae bacterium | reverse complement strand
GCCGGCGGCACCGTCGGCGCTTCGGCGGGCGCGGCGGCCTCGAACACGTCGAGCCGCGTCGGGAGCCTTGTTCCGGCGAGCCGCATCCTCGTCCTTCGCGAGGTCAACGGCAAGCAATACGCGATTCAAATTAAGCAAAAAGATATGCTGCGCGACCCGTCGCAACGTATCTTGATCGAGCCGAACGACGTTATTTTGGTCGAGTATACGCCGGTTGAACTTTGGTTCAATATGATGTACAACCTCATTAACGTCAGCGTCAGCCCGAGCGATTTCGAGTAAGCGACAAGCTGAAGCGTTCGTAGTTGCCGCCGAACGATCGCGGCGACGATTCGAGCCGATTCCTTAACCCGGAGACGCGGAGTTTCGCAAGAGACTTCGCGTTTCTTTTTTTTCTTGCCGCGTCGGGGCGAGCGGGCGTCGTTAAAATCGGCGCGACCGGCGCGACCCGACGGCGGCGCGGGAAAACGTGCGAAAAAAAGACGTAAAAACGAAAAAATTGGCGCGGCGAGGGCGGGGGGCCCGTTGACGAGGGGCGCGAATTGGGGTAAAATTGCGAAAAATAAGTTTCGCCGTTTTTCGCTCCGCTCTTGACCCGAGCCGGAAGCTAAGGAACGGCGCCGCGGCGCTCGCGTCGGTTCGAGCGTTCGCGTCGTTTGAGAAAAGCCGACGCGGCGGACGGTTTCCCCCTTATATTAATATATAGGGCGGCGAAACGTTTGCCGAAACAACCCTAAAATATTTGAATCGCGTCGTCTAAACGTCGATTGGGAACGCCGTCGTCGATCTTGCGAACGGTCGGTTCCGTAACGATGTGCCGAACGACGACGAGAAAGGAAGAAAAATGGCCGACGCTCCTCTTTCCATTAAAGCTTTGATCGAATCCGGCGTTCACTTCGGACACCGCGCGAGCCTCTGGAACCCGAAAATGCGCCCGTACGTTTACGGTCGCCGCAAGCTGATTCACATCATCGACGTTCGCGAAACGGTCCGCGGCGTCCTCCGCGCTCGCAAATACCTGAAGCAAGTCGCCGCCGAAGGCAGCCTGATTCTCTTCGTCGGCACGAAGCGCCAAGCGTCCGAAACGATCGCGACCCAAGCGCAACGCTGCGGCATGCCGTACGTCTCCGAACGTTGGCTCGGCGGCACGCTGACGAACTTCAACACGATTCGCAGTCGTCTGAAGCGCCTCGAAGAACTCGAACGCATCATCAACGGCGAAGAGCTTTCGACCTACTCGAAGAAAATGCAAGCGTCGTTGGCGCGCGAATACCGCAAGATGTACCGCAACTTGAACGGTCTCCGCGACATGAACCGCTACCCGGCCGTCATGGTCGTCGTCGACCCGCGCAAAGAAAAGAACGCCGTTCGCGAAGCCCGCAAACTCGGCGTCGTCTCGATCGCGCTCATCGACACCGACTCCGACCCGGACGAAGTCGATTTGCCGATCCCGGGCAACGACGACTCGATCCGCTCGATCGATTTGATCGTTTCCTACCTCGCCGACGCCGTCGTCGAAGGCGTTAAGGAACTCGAATCGCGCAAATTCGAAGCTCCGGCTGAAGAAGTCGCCGAAGACGCCGCCGCGGACGAAAAAGCGGAAGCCGACGCCGAATAATTTCGGGCTAACGTCGCCGATGACCGCGCCGACTTTGCGACCTTACTCGCTTCGAACGTCGGCGCCGACGTCGAACGGCTAAAAAGGAAAAAAGCGACGTCGCCTCTCGCAAACGGGAGCGCGGCGCCGTTTTTTAGTCGTCGACGTTAATTAAGAAGACAGAATAGATAAAATAGACAGAATAGATAGATTTTAAGGAGCTAAAAATGGCCGCTATTACCGCCGCTATGGTTAAATCGTTCCGCGACAAGACCGGTTTGCCGATGATGGAATGCAAAAAAGCGCTCGAAGAAGCCGAAGGCAACGAAGAACTCGCCATCGAACTGATCCGCAAAGCCGGTAAGAAAACGATGGAAAAACGTTCCGACCGCGAAACCGAAGCGGGCCGCATCGCCGTCTGCAGCGCCAACGGCGTTACCGCGATGGTCGAACTCCTTTGCGAATCCGCGCCGGTCGCCAACACCGTCGAATTCCAAGCGTTGATCGCGAACATTGCGAAGCAACTCGCGGAAGGCCCGGGCGCCGCGACGCCGGAAGAACTCCTCGCGCAAGGCGACCTCCAACTCCAATTCGACGACCTCGTCAACAAGATTCGCGAAGTCTTCAAACTGAACCGCATCTGCCGCGTCGAAGGCGCCGCCGGTTCCTACGTCCACTTCAATAACGTCGACGGCGTCGTCGTCGCGGTTGAAGGCGACAACGCCGCGTTGGCCGAACAAATCGCGATGCACATTTGCGCGATGAACCCGAAAGCCGTCTCCGCCGACGACTTGGATCCGGCCGTTTTGGCGAAAGAACGCGAAATCGCCGTCGAACAAACGCGTCAACAACAAGCCGGCAAACCGGAAAACATCATCGAAAAGATCGTCGAAGGCCGCATCAAGACCTACCTCAAGGAAGTCTGCCTCCTCGACCAACCGTTCATGATCGACACGACGAAAACCGTCGGTCAAGTCGCGACCGAAGGCGGCTTGACGGTCAAGAGCTTCACGCACTGGGTCGTCGGCAAATAGTTTTTGCCCGATTCGAGCGATTAAGGCGCGTCGCGAAAGCGGAGCGAACGTCGTTCAACGACGTTTTCGCGGGCGGAGGTCGTCGGGTTTCGGCGTTCCGTTTTAGACGAAATTCCGCAATTTCGCGGCGCGGCGCTTGACAAACGAGGAACGAAACGTTAAAAAGAAGGGGAAACTCTTCTTGGAGGCGTTTCGTTTTTTTATTTGCGGCTCTTAGGAGCGGAAATTTTTCGCGGTCGTCGAAAGCGGCGCTTTTCGGCGGGCGTTTATCGAAGGTTGAGGCGGGCGTCGGAAGGCGCGCCGGTCGAAGGAGGAACGATGAAACGGAGTCGTTGGGGATTTTTAACGGCGTTGGCGGCGACGGTCGCGACGAGTTTAACGGTCGCGTCGAATTTAACGGCGGCGGAACCGCAAGAACCGGCGAAGAACGGCGACGATATCGAAGTCGTCGCGTATTATTTCGGCAACTATCACGTCGACGCGCGAAACGAGAAAAAATTCGGCCCCGGTTGGACGGAGTGGAAGCTAGTCAAGGAGGCGAAACCGCGCTTCGAGGGGCACCGTCAGCCGAAAGTTCCGCTTTGGGGGTACACGGACGAAGCGAATCCGAAAGATATGGCGCAAAAAATCGCCGCCGCGGACGAATACGGCGTCGACGTTTTCCTCTTCGACTGGTATTATTACAACGACGGGCCGTTTTTGGAACGCGCGATCGACGAAGGCTTTTTAAAAGCGGAAAATCGTGACAAAATTAAATTTGCGCTCATGTGGGCGAACCACGATTGGGTCGACATTCACCCGAAACGCAAGGATAAGCCCGCCGGCCTGCTTTATCCGGGCGCCGTAACGCCGGAAACGTTCGACAAAATTTGCGATCACGTCATTAACGACTATTTCAAACAGCCGAATTATTGGAAAATCAACGGCGCGCCCTATTTCTCGATTTACGACCTGACGCAATTCGGGAACAGTTTCGGCTCCTTTGAAGCGACGAAAGCGGCGATCGAGCGGTTCCGCGAAAAAACGAAGGCCGCCGGTTTTCCGGACTTGCACCTGAACGCGGTTTATTGGGGTTATCCGAACATTCCGGGCGAGAAAAAGCTGACCGACCCGGTTAAGATTGTCGAGGCGTTGGGCTTTGATTCGGCGACGTCTTACGTTTGGATTCACCACGTTCCCCTGAATCAACGCGAAGTCGACTTTAATTGGGTTCGCGACGAATATTTGAAACATTGGGACCGCGCTCGCGACGGTTTTTCGATTCCGTACATTCCGAACGTCTCGATGGGGTGGGATTCGAGCCCGCGCGCTCACCAAGACGACCCGTTCGGCAACTACGGCTATCCGTTCACGAACATTATCGTCAACAACACGCCGGAAAACTTTAAGCAAGCGCTCCAAATTACCAAAGATCGCATCCTCGCCGACCCGGAAACGCCGCGCATTATGAACATCAACTGCTGGAACGAATGGACGGAGGGAAGTTACCTCGAACCGGACACGACCGACGGCTTCAAGTACCTCGAAGCGGTTCGCGACGTGTTCGGCGACTGACGCGATTGGGCCCGATCGAATAGACGCTCGTCTAATCGTTAAAATCGGAGCGTCTTGACGTGAAACGCCTCGGCGGAACGAATAACCGTCGAGGCGTTGTTCTTTAGGAACGCGTTCTTTCTTGCGTTTTTTTCTTAATCGTTAAAATCTCTCTATCTTGATTGCGAAAAATTCGTTATACTGCGGGAGAACGCTGTTCTGCGTGTTTTGACAACGCGGCAAAAACGCGCGGCAATTGGGACGATGTAAAAACATAAAAAGAACAAAAAATGAATAATTTTTGGCGAGCGATTAAATTAACGTTTAAGTATAAATGGAACATCGTCGGCGTCGTTTTATCGTCGCTGTGTCTCGCGCTTTGTTGGGGTGGGAACATCGCGACCGTTTATCCGCTCGTTCAAGTGTCGTTTCAAGGCGATTCCGTTTCTAGTTGGCTTGAAAAAGAAGTCGTTAATCAAAAAGAGCGGATTGCGAAATTACGTTCCGAACGCGACGCAATGAGCGCGACGCCGACCCCAAAAAACGCGGCGTCCGACGCGACGCTCGCACCCGAAACTGCGACGCCCGACGATAAGAACGCGGCGGCCCAAAATAAGCCCGGAAATCCGTTGCAAGCGGAAAATCCGGCAAACGCGAACGCGGAATACAAGACGGTGGGAGCCTATAATGCCTATGTGTCGGGTGTGCACAACTATTATCGGTATGCAACCCATATCAGCGAGGACATCCGAAAAATTGCCTTTGGCATTACGCGAACTATGAAAAACAGAGTGAGGG
>JAFTUJ010000161.1 GCA_017466305.1 Thermoguttaceae bacterium | reverse complement strand
TTGCGCCGCCGGAACGGGGAGTCTCGCTTGCGTCCTTTGCGCCGTCGGAACGGGGGAGTCTCGCTTGCGCCCCTTGCGACGCCGGAACGGGGAATCGTTTGCGACCTTGCGCCGTCGGAACGGGGAACGACGCGCGCTCCTTAAACTCGCGCTAAGCGCCGCCGACAAACGCCGGCAAAAGGAGAAGCGGCGACGTTCGAAGTCGGCGCAAACCGACGCGCTGCAAAAAAAAAACTCGGAAAAGCGGCGCGGCGTTTTCCGAGTCAAGTTAAGTTAACGCGTCGACGTTCGGCGGCGTTAGTTGGCGGGCGTTTGCGGTTGGTCGTAATCGAACTCGCGCCAAATCATCGGACGGCGGTGTCGCGACTCGATGCGGAGAACGACTTCGCCGTTAACGAAAATCCGAACCGTCCCGCTCGATTGGCTGACCGCGATCGCGACCGCGTTCGTCTTGCGGCTGACCGCGGCGGCGGCCCAGTGTCGCGACCCGAGCCCCTTCGACAAAGTGATCATCGCCGTCGACGCGTCCAAAAGTCGGCAGGACGCCGCGACGACGCCGTCGAGCGCGACGACGAACGCGCCGTCGAGTTGCGCGATCTCCTTGATTCCTTCGCGAACTCGCGGGTCGAAAAGATTGCGCTCCTTGCACTTATAACCGCGCACCGGGTCGAAGCCCGCCGGTTTGCTCTCCGCCAAGACGTTCTTCGTGTCGCCGACGACGAAAAGCGTCCCGACCGCTTTGCCTTCGCGACCGTCGCGGCCGATTTCGAGCGCCAAGTCGACGACCGTTTTGAGCGTTTTGAGCGGCACCTTCGTTTCAATCTTGCGCAACTCTTTGCCGGACAGCTTTTCCAAGTGTTCGCCGAGGTTCAAAACGCTGATCGAGTCGAAACTGTCGTCGTCGAAACCGTTGTAAAGGGCGACGACGCGCGAGCCGTGCGGGAAGAGGTCGTCCGCGACCGCTTCGAGAATCGCTTGCGTCATGCGTTCGTAAACCGGCGCGTCGTCCGGGAGGTTGAGGACGACCGTCTTGACGCCCGCCTCTTCCGCGCCTTCGAGAATTTCGCGGTTGGTCGCCGCCGCGACGAAGTAGGAGTCGCCGAAAAACTTTTTCAAGCGGCGCCAGTCGATCGACGCGTCGAAGAGGAGCAGAATTCCCGCCGCTTCCATCGCTTCGCTGATCGAAATCGCGTTGGCGAGGACTTTTTGCAGGGAATCGGTGAATTTCAAGTGGGGCATCGGAGGTTCCTCGTCGACGGCGTTCGACGGTTTCGCGACGGCGTCGACGACGGGAACGCCGGCGAGCGGAACGAAACAAGGGAAAACGCAAATGGACACGGTGAAAGTTTGGCGCGTCTTACTTTCGGACGCGATTTCTAAGGGACATATTTGTTATCGACGCATTCCCGTCGACGGTCGACGATATTTTGGCAAAAACGCGGAAAAACGCGCGTTTTTTTTTATTTTTTCTTTTTCGACGCGCTTTCGACAAGCGACGTCGACGCCGCGTCGATGAAGCGGAAGCGGGAACGCGTTGGAACGTCTATAACGATTGTATGCGTTTTGGCGCGGACGTCCCGGCGTCGAGTGAAAAATAAAGCGATTTTTAGGAAAATAGCGATCGCGCGGGGCGGCGCGACGGGGAAAAGGAGCGTTTTTAAAGGACGGCGACAGAAAAATAGGGAACGTGGGTAAAACGCCTAAATCGCTTCCTAAAAGAAGAAAAGAAACGCGGCGGTTAATAGTTTGATAAGTAAAACTAATGATTAGGTTTGGCTAATATAATTTTTAAGAAAATTTTAAAAGAGCTCTTGCCAAAAAGCGGAAAGAGGGCATAATAGACGCGAAAGTTGAAGATTACAAATCTTAATCGAAAAAATTGTTAGTATTAAGAAAACTTATAGAGATATAAGCAATTTCGGGGAGAGAAAGATGTCCGAAGAACGCAATCCGTTTGTTATCGCTCAAAACCGCGTTAAGAAAGCCGCCGCCGCGCTCGGGCTCGACGCCGCGACGACCGAACTCCTTTGCTCGCCGCAACGCGAAGTCGCCGTCGCGCTTCCGGTCAAAATGGACGACGGAACGACGAAAGTCTTCCAAGGCTTCCGCGTTCAATACAACACCGCTCGCGGCCCGGCCAAAGGCGGCATTCGTTGGTTCCCGACCGAAACGATCGACACCGTTCGCGCGCTCGCTTGCTGGATGACGTGGAAAGCGGCGGTCGTCGACATTCCGCTCGGCGGCGGTAAGGGCGGCGTCATTTGCGACCCGAAATCGCTCTCCGAAACGGAAAAAGAACGCTTGGCTCGCGCTTACATTCGCGCCGTCGGCCCGGTTCTCGGCATTACGAAAGACGTTCCGGCGCCGGACGTTTACACGAACGGTCAAATAATGGCGTGGATGATGGACGAATTCGAAAAGATGACGATGGAATGCCATCCGGGCGTCATCACCGGCAAACCGATCGCGATCGGCGGTTCGCAAGGGCGCGGCGACGCGACGGCTCGCGGCGGTATTTACGCGACCCGCGAATGCGCGAAGGCGTACGGGATCGACCTTAAAGGCCAAACCTGCGCCGTCCAAGGCTTTGGGAACGCCGGTCAATTCGCCGCGACGCTCGCCGAAGAAATCCTCGGCATGAAGGTCGTCGCCGTCTCCGACTCGCGCGGCGGCGTCTACAATCCGGAAGGGATGAGCGCGAAAGAACTCGTCGAATACAAGAAGGCGAACGGCGGCCTCGCGGGCTTCCCGGGCGCGAAGGAAATTACGAACGAAGAACTCCTCGCGACGAAAGTTTGCGTTCTCTTCCCGGCGGCGCTCGAAAACACGATCACCGAAGCGAACGCGAGCAAAGTCGACGCGCAAATCGTTTGCGAACTCGCGAACGGCCCGACGACGCCGGAAGCCGACGTTATCCTCGACGCGAAAGGGATTCACGTCATTCCGGACTACCTCGCGAACGCCGGCGGCGTTACCGTTTCGTATTTCGAACAATGCCAAAACGCGCAAAACTACTATTGGGAACTCGAAGACGTCCAAAAACGTCTCGACCAAAAGATGACGAACGCGTTCAAAGCCGTTTACGAAATGAGCGAAGAAAAGAAAACGTCGCTCCGCGAAGCCGCGTACTTGGTCGCGATCAAGCGCGTCGCCGACGCGATGAAACTCCGCGGTTGGTGTTAGTTTCGAACGCCGCGGTTGGCGTTAGTTCGCAGTTGGCGCTAGTTTCGCCCGCCGGTTGGCGTCGCCGCCGCGACGAAACTCCGCGGTTGGCGTTAGTTCGCGCTCGCCGGTTGGCGTCGCCGCCGCGAAACTTTGCGGTT
>JAFTUJ010000160.1 GCA_017466305.1 Thermoguttaceae bacterium | reverse complement strand
CGCGGGTCAGCATACCGCGGTGAATGTGTTCCTGAGCCTTGTACACACCGCCCGTCAAGCCACGAAAGCAGGGGGCGTCCGAAGTCGCCGAAGCAACCTTTATTGGAGCTAAGCGCCGAAGACGAACTTTTCGATTGGGACTAAGTCGTAACAAGGTAGCCGTAGGTGAACCTGCGGATGGATCACCTCCTTTCTAAGGATATTAGAAACTCAGCCGGGCAACTGGTTGTTTTACGAGGGATCGCAAGATTGGCATACTGTATGAAATCTTTACCATGATATATGAAGCCGGTTAGGGAAACTTAACCGGCTTTTTTTATTTCTTGCGTCGCGACGTTCGCTCGACCGGAGTTGCCCCGCCCAAACGTTCGATTCGCGCTCGCCCCGTTCAAGCTTTTTTGAACGTTTCGCCGCGCACGTTGACGCCGCTTAATCGCCTTTTTAAAGTTTCGCCGCGTTGGTTAACGCCGCTCAACCGTCTTTGGGAACGTTTCGCCGCATTCGTTGACGCCGCTCAATCGCCTTTTTAAAGTTTCGCCGCGCACGTTGACGTCGGCGAACCGTCTTGGTGAACGTTTCGCTGCGTTAGTTGCCGCCGTTCAAGCGGCTTTTTAAACGTTTCACCGCGCACGTTGCCGCGGTCGACTCTTGCAAATTAAGCGGTATTCGGATTTTGGGTAAAAATCGTTGGCGTCGTGATTTACCTTGTCTGAACGCCGTAAGTCAAGCGGCTTTTTGAGCCTTGCTTTTGTCAAATTTCCCGCGTGATTTTTCCTTTTGAACGCGATAATTTTTGTCTCGCTATTGTTCGGAGCGGCGGCGACGCTTTTTTGCGCGACGTCGAACATTGCGCGTTTTGGGGGAATTTAACGCTAGTTTCGGCGAAAAAATACGGCATTTGGAGGAGAAACGACGAGCGGCGTTGAAAACGCGCGGTCGAGACTTGAAAATCGTCGCGCCGACAGTATAATTAAGCGTAAAAGTTTTTTAGGGACGACGCGGTTGTTTTGGACGGCGCGCGTTTTTCGGAAAGGCGGAATAATGCTCTATGATATTTTGAGCGCTTGCGAAGGCGCGTTTTGGTTGGCTCGATTGGCGGCGTCGGCTTGCGGCAACGCGTTGAACGCGGGTTCGGCGCCCACCGCGACCGTTACGCTGAACGGCGTCGAAACGAAAGTCGAGACCGTCGCGCAAAATTTGGCGCTTTTTCAACAAAAGTTGAACGCGAACGCCTCGAAAATTGAAGCGTTGACCGTCGCGATGGACGAAGCGAAAGCGCAAGTTCGGCGGTTCGACGAGAAAATCGATTTGTTTTTCGACTCGCATTTCCAAGTCGGGTGGGAGTTGCTCGGGGCGGCGTCGCGCTCGTCGGACGAAACGCTCTTCGGCAGCCTGTGCCGTCAGGCGCTCCCGGAGTTCAAGCGCGCGGCGGTTCTCCTGAAAAACGAGAGAGAAATTTCGGCGCGACTTTGCGAAGCGACGACGTTTTTTCTCCTCGACGACGTCGCGAACGCGTTGGCGGCGCTTGAAGCGGCGCGTTGCGTTCGGTTCGACCCGACCGCTTCGAACGCCGATTATTGGGCGACGACGCAAATGCGATTGGAAGTCGGCGACGTCGCGGCGGCGTTGGCGGGACGGCCCCTTTGGCGCGACTTTTGGGCGAGTCGCGTCGAACGGTTTATGCGGTTGGCCTCGACGGCGACGGAGCCGCGAACTCGCGCCGACGCGTTTCAAGCGGCCGAAGCGACCAGACTCCTCGAAACCGACCTGAAAGCGGCCCGCGACGCGTTGAAAGCGGTTTACGTCGTCGACGGCGAAGCGGAATTAAACGACGCGTTGAGCGAACTTTACGCCGCCGTTTTCGACGAAGATATCGCCGCCGCGTCATCGAGCGCGCAGAAAGCGCCGCAAAGCGAACCGTCCGCGCAAACGGGGCAAAACGCGCAATATTTTCAGATCTCGGTCGCTTCCGAACCGACGACGCAGTTTTTTTTGAAGCGCGAAGAGGCGCGATTTCAATGGCGGTTCGACAAGGAAGGCGCGTGGCTTTGCGGTTATAGCGGCGGGCCGGCCGAGGTCGTCGTTCCCGAGACGGCGGAGGGGCGCCCGGTAGTCGGAATCGACGCCGAGGTTTTTAAAGATAACGCTTCTTTGAAATCGATCGTGTTGCCGAATTCCTTGCAAACGATCGGCGATAGCGCGTTTAAGAACTGCAAGGCTTTGCAATCGGCAACCTTTGGCGCGGGGTTGCAAACGATTGGCGGTTTTGCGTTTTCGCGCTGCAAACTTTTGCAATCGGTTGTTTTCCCGGATTCCTTGCGAACGATTGGCGACTGTGCGTTTTACCAGTGTAGCGCTTTACAAAGGGTTGCTTTTGGCGCGGGGGTACAAAAGGTTGGCGGTAGTGCGTTTAAGGAGTGTTTGGCTCTACAATCAGTTGTTTTCCCGGATTCCTTGCAAACGATCGGCGACGTTGCGTTTGAGAACTGCGATTCTTTGCAAAGGGTAACTTTCGGCGCGGGGGTACAAAAGATTGGCGATTTTACGTTTTGCAGCTGCAAACTTTTGCAATCAATTGTTTTCCCGGATTCCTTGCAAACGATCGGCGACGGTGCGTTTAAGAACTGCAAGGCTTTGCAATCGGCAACCTTTGGCGGGAGGTTGCAAACGATTGGCGACAGAGCGTTTGCGGATTGTTTGGCTCTACAATCGGTTGTTTTTCCGGATTCCTTGCGAACGATTGGTGACGGTGCGTTTGAGAAGTGCAAGGCTTTGCAATCGGCAACCTTTGGCGCGGGGTTGCGAACGATAGGCAGTATTGCGTTTTCCCACTGCGAACTTTTGCAATCAATTGTTTTTCCGGATTCCTTGCGAACAATTGGCGGCGGCGCGTTTAAGGAGTGCCACGCTTTGCAATCGGTTACTTTCGGCGAGGAATTGCAAACGATTAGCAACAGCGCGTTTAAGGAGTGCGGCGCTTTGCAAAGGGCAACCTTCGGCGCGGGGTTGCAAACGATTGGCGGCGATGCGTTTAGGGAGTGCAAGGCGTTGCAATCGATTGTTTTCCCGGATTCCTTGCAAACGATTGGCGACGGTGCGTTTGCCGTGTGCATGGCTTTAGAATCGGTAACTTTCGGCGCGGGGTTGCAAACGATTGGCGACGGTGCGTTTGATACCTGTGTGTCTTTACAAAGGGCAACTTTCGGCGCGGGGTTGCAAACGATTGGCGTTAGAGCGTTTAGATCCTGTAAATTTCAATCGGTTGTTTTTCCCGATTCCTTGCAAACGATTGGCGGCGCTGCGTTTGTATATTGCGAGAGTTTGCGATCGGCAACCTTCGGCGCGGGGTTGCAAACGATCGGCGACAGTGCGTTTTATGAAACGGCGTTGCGGTTTAAGAAGGTGGAGTTGCCGCGCGAGGCGAAAGTCGGGAAAGACGCGTTTCCGTTTTTAACTCGGGTGCGGCGCGTTAAAAAGTAAAAGTCTTGACGCGTCGCAACCGGCGGAAAACGACAAAAACCGGCGAAAACGGCGGAGCGTTGCGGACGCTTCGCCGTTTTGCGTTTCGGAGGATTGCGAACGAGTCGCGCGTCGGTTCGCGGGCGAAATTGTCGGCGTCGACTCGGCGAAAACCCTTCGGCGCGGCGGTCGAAATTGCCGAGCTTCTCGTTTTTCGACCGCCTTAACGCCGCGCTTTCGGCGGTTCGTCGGGACTAAAAGGGCCGTTCGAGAATGAATTCCAATTCTCCTTTTTCCGATTCGGACGCGAAATCCATAATAGATTCCAAGAACGCTTCTTGCGCGTCGTTTGCTTGAATGGCGCGCGCATGTATCGCAAGGCGATCGCTTTCCACTACTTGACGTAAGCAGTCGACAAACTGGTTGAATCGGGCTTGCTCGACGTCGGAAAATTGACTTAGGTCAAAAGTTTGAAATTCTTCGAGCGCGATTTTCAATTCGGGAAGAAAATATTTTTGGACTTCGACCCAATCGCTTGGCGAGGGGGTGGAGTCAATATCGAGGAAGTACTCGAGAACTTTGGCGTTCGCTTCGCCGGGTTGGATGTCACCATAAACGTTTAGACGCAGACGCGTTAAACCTCGGCGACAAATTTGGCAAAATTTTCTCAGAAACTCTTCGCGCGACTGAAACACAATCTTCTCCTCGACCGCGGCGTCGGAGCCGGGCGCTTTTTCGGTCGCGGCGGACTCCGTTTGCGCGACTTCGTTTTTGTCGCCGCCGTTGCAACGGCCTAAGCAAAAAGCGGCGACGACGAGAAGCGCGACGAGAACGGGCGGGCGTTTGATAAAGTTGACGAGGGCTTGAACGTTCAAGCGTTCGGCGAGTTTCGGTTCCGGCGAAGGGCCGTAAGGAGCGTTCGGCGGCGTCGGCGTTTGCGACGGATAGCCGGGCGTTTGCCCGTCGACGGAAGCGTTGTTCGGGTTTTCGTTAGGCGTCATGACGATTTCCTTTCCGGGGAAAAAAAGGGGACGAACGACGGCGCCCGGTCAAACCGGTTCGGCGGACGGGGCGTCGCGTCGGAACGTTAAAAGTTTTTCATCGGCTTGCTTTACAAAACCGATAGAACAGATAGGCGAAAAGAGCGAGGAAAATGAGTTTCCACTCGGTTTTGGCCTTTTCCCATTATAGCGCGTCTTTTTCTTTCTTGCGCTCTTCTTCGACGCGTTTTCGCAGGTCTTGCAGTTCGAGGTAGTTCTTCGCCTCTTGAATTTCGCGTTGAATTTGGGCGTCCGGCGCGGCGGAACCGTCGTTCTCGCGGCGTTCGGTCGCGGCGTTTCGATCGTCGTTATAACTCATTGGGCGCCTCTTATGCGTAAAAGGGTAAGGGTAAGGGGAAGGGAGACGACAACAGGCGGCGCGGCGTTTACTCGCGTATTTTGACGCCGTGTCGTTGCGCGACGTATTTCAGCTCGCGGATCGCGTCGTTGACGTACATATCGGGGTCGTCGAAAAGCGCCGTTCCGACCCCTTCGAGCATACCGCCGAATCCGGCGTCGCCGTTGAGTTGACCGTAAGTCGCGATCGCGCGGTCGACGGCGGCGAGCAAATCTTGAAACGCCGCTTGGAAATCCGCCGGGCATTCGGAAACGTCGACCGCGAGGAGTTCGTCTTTAAAGCGGACGGCGGCGCGTCGAGCGTATTCCAACGTTTGCGCGGAGTTGACGGCTTCCGTCGCTCGGTTGTAGGCGCCGACCGTTTCGTTCCAAGCGTCGCGGACGACGGAAACTTGCCGGTTTTCCGACGAGCCTTCGTTGAAACCGCTCATAAAGTCGCTTACGCAACCGCGACCGAACGGCGTACAGAGCAGGATAATAATTACGCCCCAAAAGAGGCAACCGTAAAGCTCTTCGTTTTTATTTTCTTCTTGCGAACTCATTTCTTGCGATTACTCCTATAAGAAATAAAAGCCAAGCGCGGCGACGAAACGGCGACCGACGGCGCGCGAATGAAAAACGGCGCGGCGTTTACTCGGGGATTTCGACGCCGTGTCGTTGCGCGACGTATTTCAGCTCGAGAAGCGCGTCGTCGAGGTATGCGAGCGGATCGTCGAAAAGCGCCGTTCCGACCCCTTCGAGCATACCGTCGAATCCGGCGTCGCCGTTGAGTTGGTCGCAGGTCGCGATCGCGCGGTCGACGGCGGCGAGCAAATCTTGAAACGCCGCTTGGAAATCCGCCGGACATTCGGAAACGTCGACCGCGAGGAGTTCGTCTTTACAGCGGACTAAGGCGCGGCGGCGATATTCCAGCGTCTGCGTGGATTCGAGGGCTTCCGCCAATCGGTTATAAGCGTCGGCCGTCTCGTTCCAAGCGTCGAGGACGACGACGATTTGCAGGACTTCCGCGACGCCCTCGTCGACGCCGTCCATAAACTCGCGAACGCACCCGAGCTTACCAAGTTTAGGGGCTAGAAAGAGAAAGAGGAGGATGACAAACCAAAGGCGTCCCCAACCGTGTTTCTTTTTTTCTTGCGAACTCATCGATTTTGATTCCTAAAATTTCTAAACGAGGAAACGCGGCGACGAAACGGCGTCCGGCGGCGCGAGAAAGAAAAAACGGCGCGGCGTTTCGCTGCGGCGAAGCGTTTTTCGAGAATTTTCTACGGGTAATATAAGCGCATTTTTTTTTTTTCAACACGAATTTCGAAAAAATCCGGAAATTTTGGACGCGTCGGTTATGAAAAAGTTGATTTTAGCGATTTTAATGAAAGTCCGCGTCTAAGAAAGAGAAAAAAGTTTGCGAAGAATCGGGCGAACGGCGCGCGGCGACGGTTTGGCGAAACGGTAAACGGCAAACGGTCGTCCGACGTTCGTAAGGGAAACGTTGGCCGACCGTTTCGTTTTGCCGTCGACGGCGTTCGAGCTTGGCGGCTTTGACGCGTCGACGGCGGTTTTGGCGGTTTTGGCGGTTTTGGCGGATTACGCGTCGATATGCGGCGCGACGATTTCTAGAATGCGCTCGACTTTCGCAAGGTCGAAACGGTTGTCGGCGTCGCGGGCCCCCGATTCTAGGTCGAGATAAACCCGCGCGTCGCCGGCCGCCGCTTTGATTTGCGGGATCGCCGCTTCCAGATTCTCCGGATTCAAGCCGCCCGCGTAACCGCAGGCGCGACCTTCCGCGGCGCGCCAACTCTCCGGCGTTTTGCCCCAACCTCCGCTGCCGTCGAAAAGGAACGCGACGTCCAAACCCGCGTCGACAAGGTTTTGCGCGACCTCTTCGTTCAACGGCTCGCCGGTCAGCTGGACGATAATTTGGCCCGACGGCGAAAGTTCCCGCAACGCGGTCGGAAGGTTCGGCAAATATTTGCGCGACTTCGCGTAGTCGGCGTTCAGCTGGAAGCGTTGGAAGTCGGCGAAAATATCGCGGTACTCGCTTTGCGCTTCCCAGTCGCCGCGAATCGTTTTCTGCGCGGCGCGGGCGCAAAGATGCAGCGAGAGGTTAAGCGGTCGGTTGGTCGGTTGGTCGGTTGATCGGTTGGTCGCGCG
>JAFTUJ010000159.1 GCA_017466305.1 Thermoguttaceae bacterium | reverse complement strand
CCGTCGACGCGTTCAAGCGCGCCATCGGCGAAAAGATGCAACGCACCATCGGCATTAACGTTAAGATTACGTTCGTCGAACCGAACTCGCTCCCGCGCAGCGAAGGGAAATTGAACCGCGTCGTCGACAACCGCAATAAATAAGCGGAGTTAGCGACCGGGCGAAAGCGCGAAACGAACGGCGCGTCGTCGACGGTTCAAACGTCGAACGGCGCGTCGGGCGGAGGGGGGGCGCGCTTGCGGCGTCGCGTTAAAAGTCGAAAACGAAAAAAAAAACGCCGAAACCGAACCCTTGCGAGGGAACGGTTTCGTCGTTTTCGCGTTTCTTGACGACGCTTTGACGACGCGGCGTCGACAAAGCGCCGGTTTCAGAAATTCGACGCGGCGTCGCGGCGCTGCTTACTTCTTGACGAAACCCGGAATCGGGCGCGGGTCGACGCTCGGGCCGTCGACCGTCAGAACGCCTTTCGAGTCGACGAACATGCGGTCGATAAAGAGTTTGCGGTCGTGCCCTTCGGTGCGCGCGTGGTAGACGTAGTACATCTCGGAGCGGTCCGGCGAGAAGAAGACGTTGCCGTGTCCGGTGCCGCGAACGATTCCGCCCTTGTCGGAGTTTTTCTCCAAAATCGGGTTGTTCGCCGCTTTCGTATACGGCCCGAGCGGCGCGTCGGCGGTCGCGTACCCGACGGCGTACCAGTCGCCGCCGAAGAAGTTCGCGGAGTACGTAACGTAATATTTGCCGTTTAACTTAAAGAGCGCGGAGCCTTCCGTCCAGCGACGGTTGACTTCGCCGGACGCGACGGAGCGGCTTTCCCATTCGGCTTGCGCGTCGTCGAGTTTGACCGGCGGACGGAGCAGAACGACCGGAGAGCCGTCGACGTTTTTGAAGTCTTTCGTCAGTTTGACGCCGTAAACCCAGCTTTCCTCGATTTCCTTGAACTTCCCTTCGGCGCGGACTTTAGCGGCCAGTTCGCTCTCGACGGCGTGTTGGTAACAGCAGCGCGAATAGGTCAAATACGGCGTTCCGTCGTCGTCGATGAAGAGGTTCGCGTCGATGATCGGATAGCCGGGGTCGAAGATCGGCTCGTCTTTCAGGAGCTTGAACGGCCCGCGCGGCGAATCGGCGACGGCGACGCCGATGTTAAACTTTTCGGCGGTCGTCCAAGGGAAATCGGCGTTTTGCGCGCTGAAAAAGAGGTAGAACTTGCCGTCGATTTCGTACCCTTCCGGCGCCCAAAACGCGTCGCGGGCCCAGGTTCCGGTCGCGTCGAACGCGACGCCTTCGTCCTTCCATTCGACGAAATCGACGGTCGAACGGACTTCGTACCCGCGAACGTCGCCGCGTTCGGAAGTGTAGTAGAGCCAATACTTTCCGTCGAACTTGACGACTTCGCCGGTCGGCTTGCGGAGGACGGACGGGTCGGCCGCGACGCCGTTCGGGTTGCGATATTGGCGCGGTTGGGCCGCGGAGTCGAGCGCGAAAACGGGCGCTCCGGTCGCGCCGAGAACGAGCGCTCCGAGCGCGCCGCCGACGAGGCTCCGATGAAAATCTCTTCGATTCATTGCGAAAACTTTCTTGCGTAAAACGTTGAAAATAAAAACGTTAAAAACGGTCGTCGCGAAAGGTTGCGACGAGACGTCGTTTATTTTTGGTTCGCCGGTTTGCGACGTTTCCAGCGGTCGCGCGGGTCTTCGGCGACGCCTTGTTTTTGTGGCGCGGGAATCAGTTGGAACGCTTCGTCGCCGAACCGTTCCTCGACGCGGCGTCGCATTTCGCTCGTCATATCGAGCTTGAATTCCGGACATTTAAGCGTCGCTCGGGTTCCGTCGCGCATGAGGAGTCGTATTTCGAGGTCGGAACCGCGAGCGTTCCCGTCTTTGCCGACGCGGTACGTCTTTAAAATGTCGTAAAGCATTTTCGAGCCGCCGTTTACGATCGACGACTCTTTGAGGCAAATCGCGACGCCGCGCGTCATTTCTTGGTCGGCGTTTTCGAACGGAATCGCTTCGTCGACGAAAAAGGTCGTTTCGACGCCGCTTTCGGAGTCGTCGTCGCCTTCCGATTTTTCCTTTTCTTTTTTCTCAATTTTACCGCGCAAAAAGACGACGGCGTCGTTCTTTAGGTGTTGACCGTATTTGGCGAACGCGTCGGCCCACATGATCGCGCGCATCGACGAATCGAGGTCTTCCACTTGGAAAATCGCGAATTGACTCGGGCGGCCCGGTTTCGGGTTCTTCGACGTTTTCACGTCGACGCCGGAGAGGGAGCCGCCGATCGTCGCGAACGCGCGGTTCGGGAACTGCGTTACCTTCGCGATCGACGAAGCGTACATTTGCAGTTTTTCGCGGCAGTCGCCCAACGGGTGCGCGGTAACGTAAAAACCGAGCGTTTCCTTCTCGTACGTCGCCGTTTCTTTCGCCGACCAATCGTCGACGTTCGGGAGGCCGCGGAGGTTTTCCGCCATTTCCTCTTCCGGCGTTTTGGGCGTTTCCGTCGTTCCGAACGCCTCTTCGAAGAGACTGCGCTGACCGCGCGCCCGGTCTTCCGCGACCGCTTGACCGTTTTTGTAAGCCTTGTCTAGCGCTTGCATTAGCTGCGAACGCTTGGCGCCCAAACAGTCGAACGCGCCGCATTTGATCAGCGATTCGACCGTTCCGCGTCCGACGAGCTTCGTGTCGACGCGTTCGTAAAAGTCGAAGATGCTTTTGAAGGGGCCGCCCTCTTCGCGAGCGCGAACGATCTCGGCGACCGCGTCCTCGCCGCAAGCTTTCACCGCGGTCAAGCCGAAGAGAATTTTGCCGTCGACGACTTTGTAGCGCGCGTCGCAAACGTTGACGTTCGGCGGGATCACTTCGATCCCCATCCGCTTGCAGTCGTCGACGTGTTCGACCGTTTTGTCGCGTTTGGTGAAGTTGCGCGCCGAAATGTCGCCGCAAAGGAGGGCCGCCATAAACGCCGCCGGGTAGTGCGCTTTCAAGTAGGCGGTCGTGTACGCGACGTTCGCGTAAGCGGTCGAGTGCGACTTATTGAAGCCGTATCCGGCGAAAACCTTGATGAGGTCGAAAAGCTTTTGACCGGTTTCCTCGTCGAGGCCGTTCGCGACCGCGCCGGCGATGAAATCGTCGTTGAACTTCGCGATTTTGTCGTGTTTCTTTTTACTGATCGCTTTAATGCAGGTGTACGCGCTCGAGAGCGGAATGTTCCCGAGGCGGTTCAGGATGCGCATGATCTGCTCTTGGTAGACCATGACGCCGTTCGTTTCGGCGAGCACCTCTTCCAACACCGGATGCAAGTATTCCGCTTTTTTGCGTTTGTGTTTAACGTCGACGTAGTCGTCGACCATGCCGCCTTCGAGCGGGCCCGGACGGTAGAGCGCGAGGACGGCGATAATGTCGCGGAAGTTGTCCGGACGCATGTTCATCAGGAGTTCGCGGATGCCGGAGCTTTCGAGCTGGAAAACGCCCTTCGTTTCGCCGCGGCAGAGGAGCGCGTAAGTGTCCGGGTCGTCGAGCGGAAGCGAATACGGGTCGACCGTTTCTCCGGTCGTTTCCTTAATGATGCGCACCGCGTCGGCGAGAATCGAGAGGTTGCGCAAGCCGAGGAAGTCCATTTTCAGGAGCCCGGCTTTTTCGACTTCCGCGCCCTGCCACTGCGTTACGAGTTCGTCTTTTCCGGTCAGCTTTTGCACCGGAACGAAGTCGGTCAGCGCGCGTTGAGCGATGACGACGCCGCAAGCGTGCGTTCCGGCGCTTCTCGCCAAGCCTTCCGTTTGCTTCGCGTAGTCGATGAGTTCGCGAACCTCGGCGTTTTCTTCGTAAAGTTTGACGAGTTCCGGACTTTGGTCGAACGCCTTTTTGATCGTCATTTTCGGCGCGTCCGGAACGAGCTTCGTAACGGCGTTGACGTCGGCCAAGGGCAAGCCGAGCGCGCGTCCGACGTCGCGGATCGCCATCTTCGCCGCCATCGTGCCGAAAACGCCGAGCTGCGCGACCTTTTCCGGCCCGTAATGCTCCTTAACGTAGTCGATGATTTCGCCGCGTCGCGACTGTTCGAAGTCGATATCGATATCCGGCGCCTCGATACGATTTTCGTCCAAAAATCGTTCAAAAAGGAGGTCGAACTCGAGCGGGCAAACGTGCGACATGTTGAGCGCGTAACAGACGATCGCGCCGACGCCGGAACCGCGAGCGGTGCGGTGGACGCCGCGCTCTTCCGCGACGCGAACAAAGTCCCAAACGATAAGGAAGTACGTCGCGAAACCGAGTTTGGCGATGACGCCGAGCTCGCGGTTGAGGCGCGCCATAACCTCCTCCGAAAGCTCGCCGTCGATCAAGCGTTTCGGGTTGTTGGCGTAACGTCGCTTAAGGCCTTGAATGCAAAGCTCGCGGAGGTACTCGTCCGGCGTTTTATTGTCCGGCGGAATGAAAATCGGGAAGAAGCGTTTGCCGAGTTCCAACTCGAGGTTGCAACGGTCGGCGATTTCGAGCGAACGCCAAACCGCGTCTTCGAAGCCGACGGCGCGCTCCATCATTTCGGCGCCGCTCTTGAGGTAAAATTCGTCGGAGTCCATCCGCATTCGGTTCGGGTCGGTGCGGAATTTCCCGGTGTTGACGCAAAGAACGAGGTCTTGCGCGTCGGCGTCTTCGCGGCGGACGTAGTGAACGTCGTTCGAGATAACCGTCGGGATTCCCAATTCTTGCGAAATTCGCAGCGTTCCTTGCAGCGCGATCTTTTGCTCCGCGATCCCGTGGTCTTGCAACTCGAGATAGTAGCGGTCGCCGAAAAGCTCGCGGTGCCAAAGCGCGGCGTCGCGGGCTTTAGCGTAGGATTCGGGCGACCCGTTCCCGTTGGCGAGCGTGCGCGCGACCTCCCCGGCGAGGCAGCCGCTGAGGCAAATCAAGCCTTCGCTGTGCTTCTTCAACAAGTCTCGGTCGATACGCGGTTTATAGTAAAAACCCTCCGTGTACGCCAAGGACGAAAGAACGAGAAGATTTTCGTAGCCCTTGCGGTTCGTCGCCAAAAGCGTGAGGTGGTAGGAGCGTTTTTCCGTTTTGTCGAAACGCGAAATCGGCGCGACGTACGCCTCGTAACCGAGAATCGGTTTGACGCCGACGTCGAGCGCTTTTTGGTAAAATTCGAGCGCGCCGTAGAGGTTGCCGTGGTCGGTCAGCGCGAGGGCCGGCATTTCGAGCTCTTTCGCTCGAGCGAGCAACGCGTCGAGCTTCCCGACGCCGTCGAGCAGCGAGTAGTGCGAGTGCGTGTGCAGGTGAACGAACGGAATCGCGCCGGACTCGGTCGGCTTCCAAGGCGTGCGAACGATTTCGGCGTCGACGGGCGGAACTTGCGGGGCGTCGCTCATACGGAACTCCGGTCGGTTGGTCAAAGGGGCGGGTTGGTAAAATAGGCGAAACGGCGCGTTTGCGGGAGAGGCGGCATTTGGGCGTTTGGCGCAAACCGCGTCGACCCGGGCGCCGTCGCGACGTTGCGAGTTTTGAGGATCGACGTATTAATTATAAGGGAATCGCGTCGTTTCTTCAAGCGAGGGGCGCGAAATTCTCGTCGCCAATCGCCGGAAAGGGCGCGTCGAGCGCGGCGCGAGTCGAAAACGGCTTCGGAGCGATCGTTATAATTGTAAAAATCTTTGCGGGAAGGGGAATTTTCTCGAAAAATCTTTAAAAAGAGAAAATTTTTCTTGCGAAACTAACGAAGAAGATTAAAATTAAAAAGAGGAACGCTCTTGTTCGAACGTTCCGCCGTCGACGCTCGCGACGACCGCCTTTGACGGTCGCGGGTTTTTTAACGAAAAAACGGGGCGCGCCGGTCGGGACGGTTTTATTGAACAAAAATAGCGATTTTTTCGATCTTTCCGACGAAGGGACGTCGTTTTAACGTTTGTTTGGCGGCGCGGTCGATAAAAGCGGTTGAAATTGCGGAGCGTTCGAGGTATAACGGATAAGAGCGCGTCGTTTGATCGGCGCCGCTCTTGCCGCGTCGGCGCTCCCGGACGTTCGGTCGAACGTTCGACGTCGCGACGCGGTTCCCGTCGGCGGACGGCGACGGGCGCAAAAAAATGTTTGGACGAGCGAAAACGGAAGCGCGAAACTGGCGCGAACGGTTTCGTGATCGCGTTTTTTCGGCTTCCATTCCAATCGGTTCAAAATGATTTTCGGAGAAGAAGGACTGTGCGTATGAAAAAGAGCCTTTTCAGAATATTGCCCGCCGCGGCGATCGCGCTGACGTTTGTCGGCGGCGCGGCGCAAGGGGCGGAATCTGAAGTTTCCATGGAGACCTATCGGTTAAGCGACGGCGCGAACTGCTTTTTGGTTCCGCTTCGGGCGGACGCCGTCGAATCGACGTCGGAATTCGTCGACGTCGCGGCTCTGGTCGACTTCTCCGCGTCTCAATTAGATTCCGCCGTCCGCGCGAAGGCGCAAGAGGCCGTCGCGTCGATGGTCGCGAACCTGCCCGCGAACGCTCGCGTTCAACTGTTCGTCGTTTCGAACGAAGTCGAAGCGTTGACCGACGGTTACGTCGCGGTCGATTCGCAAGAGCTTGGCGACGCGATCGCTTCGCTCAAAACCCGCGCTCCGCTCGGCGCGACCGACCTTGAAAAAGCGTTTGCCGTCGCCGCCGATTCGTTCGATTACAACGAAAACGCCGATCGTTCGATCGTTTTCGTCGGGCGCGGCGTCAGCGCCGGCGCGGCGTTCAACGAAGAAGTTTTCGGCGAAACGGTCGAAAAACTCGTCGACGCTCGCGTCCCGGTTAACGCTTTCGGCGTTGGGACGACCGTTAACGAAGACGTTCTCGGCGCGCTTGCCAACCGCACCGGCGGTTACGTCGTCGAACAAAGCGCGACCGCCGAAGAAGCCGGTTCCCGCCTCGCCGGAGCCGCGACCGCGACCGTCTACTGGCCGGAAGAAAACGCGCTGACGATCGCCGGCGCCGAAGTTTACCCGAGCCCGCTCCCGCCGATCCGCAGCGACCGCGAAACTTACGTCGTCGGCAAAACGACCGAAGCGCTCGACGAAAACGTCGAAATTTCGATCCCCGCGACGGTCGCCGACGGTCGCGAAGCCGAAATCGCTTGGAGCGTCGCCCCGAGCGCGTCGGAAGCGAGCAACCAATATCTTTACCGCCTCGTCGAAGACGCCGCCGCCAACTCCGGCGCGACCCTTTCGATCGCCGGTTCCGAAATGCTCGCCGCGCGCCAAGTCGCCTTGAACGCCGCGACCGACCAAGCGATCGAACTCGTCGAACAAGCCGTCGAAGACGGGAACGTCGAAGACGCGCAACGTTTGGCCGACTTCGTCGAAGTTAGTCTCCCGACCGAAGACGCCGAAGCGATGAACTCCGACGTCGACGCGCTTTTCGCTCGCGCCGAACAAACGATTAAAAACGAACAACAAGCGACTCTGCTCGAAGCGTCCGACGCGAACGTTCGCGTGATGACGCAACAAATGAAAACGCAAGCGCAAGTCGCCGCGTCGGAAGCGCGCAAACTCGCCCGCAGCAACCCGGACGCCGCGCTCCAAAGCGTTAAAATGCAAATCGCTTACGTCAAGCGCGCCGAAGTCCTCTCGGCCGCCGACCGCGCGCTGATTCTGCACGACCTGAGCGCCTGCGCCGAACAAATCGCGTTCGAAAAAGAACAAAAAGCGGTTCGCGATCACGCCGCGATGCAAAATCAAGCGATCGTCGACGCCGCGATCAAAGCGCAACAAACGCGCCAAAAGAATCAGCTGAAAGTCGAAGAAATTATGAAGCGCTTCGACTCGCTGATCAAAGAAAGCAAGTTCGTCTTGGCCGCGGAAGCCGCCGACGAAGCCGCCGAAATCGCCGGCGAAAACGCCGCGCTCCCGACGCAAGCCGCGAACGTCGCTCGTTTGACCGACGCTTGGGAACAAAACCAAATGTTGCGCCTGAAACGTCGTCCGCGTTTGCTCGACGCGTTGATGTCCGTCGAACGCGCGCACATCCCGGTCTCGGACGAACCGCCGATCACCTATCCGGAACCGGAAGTTTGGCTCAATCTCTCCAAAGTTCGTAAAGAAAAATATAGCGCGACGAACCTTCAAGGTTCCGAAGCGGAACAACGCATCGGCCAAGCGCTTAACGTGAAAGTCGACGTCGAAGGCGGCGAAGATTCCGACCTTACCCTTTCCGCGTGGATCGAAGACGTCAAACGTCAACTCCGCGAAGAAGGCAAAGACATCAACGTCGTTTTCGACAATATTAATATCGAAGAATCGGAAGCCGGCGGGCCCCCCTCGTCGATCATGATTCAAGAAAACCTGACCGGCGTTTCGCTCCGCAACGCGCTGAAGATCGTTTTGCGTCCTTACGACCTCGACTTCTGCATCCTGAACGACGCGCTGTTCATCACCACCCAAGACGAAATTAAAACCAACCCGGAAATTTCGACCAGCCTGCGACTCTACTCCGTCGCCGACCTCATTATGCAACCGAACCAAGGCGGCGCCATGGGCGGTATGGGCATGATGGGCGGCATGGGCGGCATGATGGGCGGCATGGGCGGCATGATGGGGGGCATGGGCGGCATG
>JAFTUJ010000158.1 GCA_017466305.1 Thermoguttaceae bacterium | reverse complement strand
TTCGGCTTGCGGCGGGTCGTTTGCCGTCGACGGCGTTTCGGACGCGTTAGACGGCGAAATAGGGCCGTTTCCGGGCGTTTGCGGAAGTTCGGGGAGCGTCGCGCGGTACGTCGCCGACGGTTTCGCGACGTCTTCGAATTTGAGTTGGCCCGACTTCCAGAGTTCGAAGCGTTTTTCGCCGAGCCATTCGCGTTGGAACGTTTCCGGTTGCGACTCGAAATAGTCCTTGAACGTCGTTTTCGCCGCGACTTGCGAATAAGAGCCGTCGGCGTTTTGCGCGGGACGTTCGGCGGTTTCCTCGATTTTTTCGCCGGTTTCGGGGTCGGTCAGGTCGACGACCGGGATAAGGGTCGACCGACAGTTCGGGTGGAGCGGGGGCATTGCGGCGGGCGACTGCGCCGACTCGACGCTATTCCGACGGTTGCCAGGCGTTCGCTTCGCTTTTCCGACAGTTCCGGCGGCGCCGCGTCGCCGGTTGTTCAACGTTTCGGGCGTTTTCGCTTTTAACGGCTTCAAGGTTCCCGAGCATTTCCGGCGGTTCCGCGTCGCCCCCGTCCTGTTCAAACGGCGAAAATCCGGTACAATGTCGTTAGCGCGCGGCGACGGCGCTTCGCTCGACCTCGGGTTCCGAACGATTTCCGGCGATTCGAGCGGTTCCGGCGAACGACGTCGAAAAACGCCGCGACGGCAAATTACGCGATTTACAGAATTTACGCAATCTGCGCAATTCGTTAAAATACACAACTCACGCAATTTAAGAAAGGTTTAACGCATGACCGACGCGCTTTCGGCTCGCGATTATTTTCAAGCGTTCGACGTCCTGAACGTCGACGGTAAAAAATACGGCTACTACCGCCTCGCCGCGTTGGAGGAACGCGGGTTGACCAAACTCGCCGCGCTCCCGTACTCGATTCGCGTTCTGCTCGAAGCGACGCTGCGCAACTGCGACGAATTCGCGGTTTCCAAAGCCGACGTCGAAAATTTGGCGCGTTGGACGCCGAACGATCTCGGAACGCTCGAAGTCCCGTTCAAACCGGCCCGCGTCATTCTGCAAGACTTCACCGGCGTCCCGGCGGTCGTCGACTTGGCCGCGATGCGCTCCACGATGAAGCGTCTCGGCGGCGACCCGAAAAAAATCAACCCGCTCATTCCGGTCGATCTCGTCGTCGACCACTCGATTCAAACCGACTACTTCGGTTCCGCCGATTCGCTCCAAAAGAATATCGACCGCGAATTCGAACGGAACGCCGAACGCTATTCGCTCCTCCGCTGGGCGCAACGTTCGCTCGACAACTTCAACGCCGTTCCGCCGTCCGTCGGGATCATTCACCAAGTCAACCTTGAATTCCTCGCTCGCGTCGCGTCGACCGTTTCGAACGACGAAACGAAAGCGGCGGGGCTCGACGGTCTCGTCTTCCCGGACTCCGTCGTCGGCACCGACAGCCACACCGTCATGATCAACGGCCTCGGCGTCCTCGGTTGGGGCGTCGGCGGGATCGAAGCGGAAGCGGTCATGCTCGGTCAACCTTATTACATGCTCGCGCCGCAAGTCGTCGGGTTCGAGTTGAAAGGCTCGCTCAAAGCGGGCGTTACCGGCACCGACCTCGCGCTCACCATCGTTCAAATCCTCCGCAAAGAGGGCGTCGTCGGGAAGTTCGTCGAATACTTCGGCGACGGCGCGACGAGTCTTCCGGTCGCCGACCGCGCCGTTTTGGCGAATATGGGCCCGGAATACGGCGCGACGACCGGCTTCTTCCCGATCGACGAAAAGACGCTCGACTTCCTCCGCGAAACCGGTCGCGACGCCGAAACGGTCGCGCTCGTCGAAGCCTACTCGAAAGCGCAAGGCCTCTTCCGCTCCGCCGACGCGCCGACGCCGAATTACACGAAAGTCCTCACCCTCGACCTCGCGACCGTCGAACCGTCGTTGGCCGGGCCGAAACGTCCGCAAGACCGCGTTCCGCTGAGCGAAATGAAGTCGGCGTTCCAAAAATCGCTCCGCGCGCCGATTTCCGAACGCGGTTTCGCCCTCTCCGAAGAGGAAGCGAACAAAAAGGTTAACGTCGTTTGGGACGGCTCCGACTGCCCGGAATCGCCGCGTCTCCCGAAAACCGGCGTCGACGAAATCGGTCAAGGCGCCGTCGTCGTCGCGTCGATCACCAGCTGCACGAACACGAGCGCGCCGCGTTTGATGATCGCCGCCGGTCTCCTCGCGAAAAAAGCGGTCGAACGCGGTTTGCGTCCGAAATCTTACGTCAAAACGAGCTTCGGCCCGGGTTCCCGCGTCGTCGTCGACTACCTGAAAAAAGCCGACCTGATGGCGCCGCTCGAAACGCTCGGCTTCAACGTCGTCGGATACGGCTGCCTCACCTGCATCGGGAACAGCGGCCCGCTTCCGGAACCGGTCGCGAAGGCGGTCGTCGACGGCGACTTGGTCGCCTCCGCCGTTTTGAGCGGGAACCGCAACTTCGAAGGGCGCGTTAACCCGTTGGTTAAGGCGAATTACCTCGCCAGCCCGCCGCTCGTCGTCGCGTTCGCGCTCGCCGGAACGACGAATATCGACATGACGACGGAACCGCTCGGCGTCGACCAAAACGGCGCTCCGGTGATGCTCGCCGACATTTTCCCGTCGAACGAAGAAATCGACGCCATCGCCAAAGACGCGCTCGACGGCGAAGTTTACGCGGCCAACTATCGCGGCGTTTACGACTCGAACCCGCTTTGGAACGCGATTCCGACCGAAGAAAGCGAACTTTTCGACTGGAATTCGGAAAGCACGTACGTCCAAGAGCCGCCGTTCCTCGCCGAAATGACGAAAGAAGCCGAAGAGCCCGCCGCGATTACCGGCGCCCGCGCGCTTCTCGTCCTCGGCGACAGCGTTACGACCGACCACATCAGCCCGGCCGGCGCGATCAAGAAAGACTCGCCCGCCGGTTCGTTCCTCTTGAACTCCGGCGTCGAGTTCCGCGACTTCAACAGTTACGGCTCGCGCCGCGGGAACGACCGCGTCATGACCCGCGGCACCTTCGCCAACATTCGCATTCGCAACCTGTTGGCGCCGGGAACCGAAGGCGGCGTTACGAAGTTCCTCGGCGTTTCGGCCAACGACGGCCCGGTCGAAAGCGTTTACGACGCGGCCCTGAAATACCGCGAAACGAAGACGCCGCTCGTCGTCTTGGCGGGCGCCGAATACGGCACCGGGAGCAGTCGCGACTGGGCGGCCAAGGGAACGACGCTTCTCGGCGTCCGCGCCGTTATCGCGTCGAGCTTCGAACGGATTCACCGCGGCAACCTCGTCGGAATGGGCGTTCTTCCGCTCGAATTCGTCGACGGTCAAACCCGCGAATCGCTCGGCTTGACGGGAACGGAACTCTTCGACATTCCGTCCCTTAGCGACGATTTCGAACCGCGTTCGGAAATTGAAGTCGTCGCGACCTCGACGGACGAAGCGACGCTCGGTCAAAAGAAGACGTTCAAAGTTCGCGTCCGCATCGACGCGAAAGTCGAACTCGTTTATTACAAGAACGGCGGCGTTTTGCAAACCGTTTTGCGTCAACTCTTGACGTCGAAATAGTCGAGCGCCAACAACGCTGTCGCTAGACGTTAAAGAAATCGCGTCTTTTGCTTGCCAAGCGAGCAAAGGCGCGATTTTTTTATTACTGTACCTAAAATCGCAGCTTCCGATTTTTCTCCAATAATCGATCAAGATAATTCAAACCGCGATACATCGATATCTGTACCAAATTTTAAAAAATTAAAAAAAGTCCGAAAAATGGCGTCCGTCCGAAATTATCCTCTTGCAAAATTTTTCAAACGTAATTATAATAAAAAGACGATCTAGAAACACTGCCACAGTTTTTAATTTTTTCACCAAACTGTGCGCGTTTCGCTTAAATTTTTTTTACCTCTTGACCTTATTTTAACCCCTGTGTCATGAAGAAGACTGAAAACTTTCCTTAAAACGTTCGCAACTTTGATTTTATGCAACACTTTTATGTATTTTTTGGCCTTCAGCATCATTTTAAAACCGCCATGCTTAGACAAATACAATCTTTATTTAAAAAGCCTAAATTTCGTGTCTCGCCTCGTACGCGTTTGCTTCGCTTAGAGGCTCTAGATAGTCGCGAACTATTGTCGATTACTACTTTTAACGCTGCGGCGGAACTTTACGGCCCGCCCTCTTACGAAGTTTGGCTTGAATCGCAAACGCAAGAAGTCGCCGCGAGCGTCGCAAGCTCGGAAGACGCAAAACTCGACGCCCTCGTCGCCTCGCTAAACGCGATTCCCGTCGAAACGCTCGACAATAACGCGTCGATTTCGGCGCCCGACGTCCTTCCCCTCGAAAGCGCGACCGCCGAATCGAACGCGAGCGTTCGTCGCGTCGTTTTTGAAGAATACGCGACCGGTCTCGAATCGGAAACCGACGTCGTCTTCATTCCGAAAGGCGCGACCGACGATTCGAACGCTTCGACTTACGCCGCTCGAAGCGGCGGTTTAATCGACGGCGGCGACTGGCCCCTTGAGTTAACGACGACGCTTGTTTCTTCGCTTTCCAACTCCCTCGAGAACCCTTTGCTTTGCGAACATCGCAGCGCGACGTTTGACGCGAGCGGAGGCGTCGCGTCGCTCGCCGACGCCGACTATCTTAAAGTCGAGTTCCCCGAGTTGCCTTTCGGTTACGAAGCCGAAATAGAAATAACCGGTTCGGCGACGCTAAACGTCGACTACTTAATCGTTGGTCCCGACGGTTCCTACTCTACGGCTCCGGATTCGAACTTTGGGTACTCTGGTTCCGGAGGCGCGCCGACGCTTTACATCGTTCCTCTTAACAACGCCGTCGTCGAAGACTTGGAAAGCGTAACGCTAACGTTGGGAACGCCGACGACGCCCGAAAGCGGCGGAAGCAACGTCTTTTACAACTTCACCGGCGACGCGAGCGCGCGAACGGCGACCGCGACGTTCGTCGACGACGATTTAGAGTTCGTTTCCGACGTCGATCGCGCTTCCGACGGTTCCTTGCCGTCGCTCTCGTCGAATCCGATTCCCACGAACGACGACGTTTACCGCGCTTACATCTTCGCCGATCCGGACGCGACCAGTCTCGCCGACGATCAACTGCAATTTATCACGCCCGTTTCCGCGCTCGCGAAAAGTACGGAAAGGTTCGGCGCGATCAAATACTCGTTCCTCTCCGGCAACGACGCCTCCGCCGACTATTTTGAGATCGACCCCGATACCGGCGTTATTTCGCTGCGTTCGGCGTATTACACGCAAGACGTCGACGACGTTATCCAAAACGCGACCTTGCAAATTAAAGCCCAATATCTTAACAGCCCCTTAGACTTCGACGTCGCGACGGTTTACGTTCAACGCTTAACCCTCGACGTCAAACCGTATACGCCGACAACGACGTATATCGGGCCGATGGAAATTCCGGAAGCGAATTGGAAGGCGAACGGCGTCGGAATTCGTCGCAACACCGACTTCGACTCCGGCAACTCGACGCCCGACTCTCAAATTTCCACTACAATCAACGCGGAAAACGATTTAATCCTCACGAATCTCGTTTTCCAAAGCGCAAATCATATTCGCTACGAAATTGTTCGTTCCAACAACGCGCTGAATTTTTGGAAATCGTCGACCAAAGCTAACGGCGGATATACGTTCGACAATCAGAACATTTGCGCTTTGAACGGTTCCGGCAACGTTTGGGCCGAATACGTTTCGAGCGGCGACGAGTCTTGCGAGTTTACGTTAAGAGCGGTAAACGCTTATACCGGAACGACGTTATTTTCCGAAACCGCGACCTTCCGTCCCTTTACGAGCGTTACCTGCGCGTTCGTCGGCGAATTTCAGTACGCCGGATTTACGGCGCAGCCGAACGGCGATCAGAACCCTTCCGGAATCACCCCTTGGGTTGTCGAACGTTTGAAAGACGGGTACGACGTTCACATCTGGGACGACGGGCACGACGTGAATAGTTCGATCGTCGATTGCGGTTCGAACGGCGAAGGTCGAGCCTTCGACGAAATTGTTAACGCCGTTAACAATCGCGGAGTCGAGGAAATCGCCTTGTTGGGATACAGCCACGGCGGAGGTTCCGTTTACCATCTCGCGTCGAGGTTGGCCTACGACGGCGACGAAGAATTCCAACAACGAATAAATAAACCTTACAATCTGGCTTTTACTTCTTACATCGACGCTATTCAAAATAATACTTTAATCGATCCAAGAGCGGAAACTAGCAGACCGTTGGAATCCGCTTTTCACCTCAACCATTATTGCTTTACGGGCGTTCCACATGGGGAAGCAACCGTAACGACCAATCCAAACACATTAAACGTTTTTTGCTCCGATGAGGAACACGTAACGATCGACGACGACGAATTCGTCTTAACTCAAAACACCAACTATTTTAAAATTCACGTAAGCCGATAAAGCTGTTTATTGCACATGAATCTAGCAACGCGATAAAACAGCTTTATTTAACGCCGTTTTCATCGCGTTGCCTATAAAGAAAGCGTATAGGTGCGTTATGAAACTTCGTCTTTTCAGAATGTTAAATTGCAACGGCGCGACAAAAGTTCATTGTTCTCCGTCGTTTAGCGACGCTTCCTCCGTTGAAATTCTCGAAAATCTTTCGGAACAAGCGCCGACGAGACTCGTTCGCGCTCGCCGTTTTTTCACGTCGTTACCGTTTTTTTGGACGCTTATCCTTTTAGGGCCCGTTTGGTACTGCGTGGGAGCCTATACTTGTTGGCACGTAAACGCCGCCGGTTACCCAAAGTTGATTCCCGCCGCGCCCGGTTCGTTTTTCTACTCTATTGCCAAGACGGCGCTGAACGTCAGTATTATAGGAATGTTCGGCGCGTTTTGGCTTACGTTATTGGGGTTAATCGGCGCTTGGGCCAGGTCTTCGACGCTTTTATCGAGAATTTTTGCCGGCCTCGCGACGGGGTTATATTTCGCCATGGTTGTTGTACTTTTTGATTTCCTCTTTCGCTAGCGAGGAAAAAAATGTCGCCCCAAGCAATACAACTTCCGTTTCGGTTCGCTCGTCGTTGTTTCGACGCAGTTGCCGCGCGCCCCGCGTTTAAACGGTCGTTAATTATTGCCGCGCCGTTTGTATGTATTGCGCGCTCGCGACTTTGATTATAGGCGAACTTTATTTAGCGGAAAGCGATCGGTCGACGGCGCGGCAGTTTTGGAATATTGCTTAATTGCCGCAAACGTCGCATTTCTTCTTAGACAAACCGTTTTGCGTCAACTTTTGACGAAGTAACGTCTTTTGCGACAAGCGTTAAACGTTTAAACGTTTCCGGGGCCCATTCGACGTTTCCCCGACGTCGGACGGGCCCCGTTTTTTTCTTCCGCTCGTTTCCGCCGCGTTTGTACGACGCCGCGTCAAAAAATTTCTCTTTTTCCGGCGAAAAATTTTATCTTCCGCCTTTTTTCGCTTGACTTTCCGAACGCGACGTCGAATAATATATTACAAGGACTAACAATTGGAGAACCGCGTTTCCGATTTTGCGACATTTTGCAACCAAAACGCGCTCGTCGGTTCCGCATTCCTTTGTTCGACTCGAAAAGGAGATCCCAATGACGCCGCAAACGCCCCCCGTCTCGTCTCTGAGCGACGCCGCGTCGACGCACGCCGTCGAAACGCTCGAAACGCCGAAACGCCGTCGATTCCCGACGTTAACGTTGAAACCGCTCCTTTGGACGGTCGCGATATTGGCGCCGCCGCTCGCTTACGTCGCGCCGATCGGGTTCTTTCTCGGCAACCTATTGGGCGGTTCGACGCCGACCGTCGACCTCCAATTTTGCGAAATGTCGCGTTCGACTTTCGCGACGCTTTATCCTTTTATTTGCGCGGCGGCGTTTTTCGGGTTCGTCCTCGCGGCGCCGCTCGGAACCGTCGCGTCGGTCGGAGCGTTCCGTCGGAGTCGCCGCGTTTGGGCGAAGGCGCTCGCGGCGCTACTAATCGTCGCAAACGTTTGGCTTTTGCTCACCCGCCCCGGGGTATTTTTACTTGAAGACGTCACGCCGGAGTTCGTCGTCGATTTTTTATTGTCGATTTAGCTTGACGACGCCGCGCGACAGGCGCCGCCGATTTTTTAAACGTCGTTCAACTAACGGCGCCGCGTTTCGGTTTCTTCGCCGATTTTGGACGTCGCGCCTTAAAACGCCGACGTCCGCGCTCGTCGTCTTCGCGGCCCAATTTCGCTCGCCGCGGCGGTCGCTTCCTGATTTTTGCGATCGCGAAAGCGACGTCGGAGCGCGTAAATTCTTCTCGACCGCCGAAATCGCGCTAATTTCCCTTGGCGTTAGCGTTCCGCCGCGTCGTTCGTCCGCCGGATTCGCGACTAGCGTCGCAACCCGATTTGGCGCGAAGGTTCTCGTCGGAGCCCAACGCTTTCCTACTTGGGCGACGGTTCGCCTTTGGGCCGTCCGCGCTTGAAGGTTTCCGACATTTTAACGCGTCCCGACGTTCGCCGAATTTTTCGGTAAAAAAAACGTCGCCGCGAGTCCTTCCGCGGCGACGAATTGAAAAGCTTGGTTCCTAAAAACGGCGAAACGAAACGACGCTTGGCAAGCGAAGCGTCGCCGTTCGTTTCGAAAACGCGCCGTCGCGAAAACGCCGCGGGTAAGTCTCGAAACGCGCGTTAACGTTTCGCCGCTTTCGGAATCCTAAAAAGCCGTCCCTGCTTTTATATCTAAGAGGGCTGGAAGTGAAAAATTTGAGGTAAAATTTTCTCTTTTTTTTAAATTTTCCGGAATTTCTTGCGCCGCTCCAACGCAACGAACGTTAATTAGGCCGCCGCGAACCAATTTCCGCTCCAGAAACCAATTAACACAACGTTTCAAGATCGCGCCTCGCTTCGCAACGGTTAGATTTTCTTTCCAATTTAGATTTTCTTTCCAATAAAAACGTCGACGCAAGCCCGGCTCGACCAACGTTTCCATTTGAAAAAGAAAAAAGTCGGTCTCCCCAACGCGCCCCCCAAAAAAAAGTCGACGCAAAAGAACGACCCTAAAAAATAAAAAAGCCGACGCAAAAGAAAGACCCTAAAAAATAAAAAAGTCGGCGCAAAAGAAAGACCCTAAAAAATAAAAAAGTCGACGCAAAAGAAAGACCCTAAAAAATAAATAAGTCGGCGCAAAAGAACGACCAAAAGAAATAAGTCGACGCAAAAGAACGACCCTAAAAAATAAAAAAGCCGACGTCGAACTTGTCGACGTCGGCTCTTCGTTAGCGAACGCTTAACGTTCCGAACCCGATTTTTCGAGTTCCGTTAATTTCGCTTATTTCGGCAGAAGAATACGGGCGTTTTCTTGGAAGGAGACCTTCTTCGTTTCGCCGTTGATCTTGTACTCGATATCGAGCGTTTTCTTCGTGTTATAAATCGGGTCGCCGAAGAGGTCGTTGTACTTGCCGACGTAGGTCAGGAGGCGCGAACCGTTGAAGTATTTTTCCATCAACTTTTCGCGAACGTCGACTTTCTTGTCGCCGGCGCCGTAGGTCGCGGAAACGATCTCGATTTTGAGATTTTCTTTCGCGACTTCTTCGCGGAGCGAGCGGAGTTGTTCTTCCGCGACGCGTTGGTTCGGGTCGAACGTTTTGTCCGGGTTCGGCAGCCATTTGAATTCGCCGAGCTTGCTCGTGTCGCCGTCTTGACGAATGTCGAAACGGTTGATGCGCGGAGCGGTGGCGATACGCGGACGAATCGGCGGAATCGTGCTGACCGCGACGCTTTCCGGGTCGTACATTTGACGAATTTCTTCGTCGCCGAGGTACGGGCCGTTGCAGTCGATCCAAGCGAGGAGACGTTCGCGGGCTTCGCCTTCGACCTTAACGCCGTGGTGTTCGCCGCTCGTCGCGTTGTGGAAGAGGCGGCTAACCGGCGAGTAAGCCGAGTACGGCGGGAGGGTTTTCAGGTTGTCCGGGTCGTTCGCGCCGTAGGCTTCGACGATGAAGAGACCGGCGATGTTCTTCGGAACGTTGCGTTCGTCGCGCGGTTTCGCGCCGCCCCACGGGGTGTCGCCGCCGACGAACGTCATGTACGGTTCGTTGAACGGGCTAACGTCGTTCGGACGGTGGTGAACCCAACCCCACCAACCTTTGGTCGACGGGCGCCAGGTCATGTTGATCGTTTGATACGCTTTGCTTTCCGGGTCGCCGTGGCACTTAATGCAGTACTTTTCGATGACCGGGTCTTGAACGAAGCGTTTGTAACCGATCGATTCTTCCGTGCCCCAAGACGGCGGAACCGGTTTGACCGGCGCTTTCGTCGCGGCGATACCGGCTTGCGCGCCTTCTTGCGCGAAGTTTTGTTGCGTCGCCATCGAGGATTCGTGGCAACCGGTGCAACCGCGTTCTTCGCCCGGCATCACGTTCGTGAACGTGCGCATGACGTGAATCGCGCGGCCTTCGGCGTCGAGCATTTCAAAGAAGAGCGCTTCGCCGGCGGGAACTTCGAAACGGATGGAGCCGTCTTCTTCGATCGGAACCGTGCCGATGATGCGTTTGACGCCTTCGGCTTGGAAGACCGAAACGGCCGGGCCGTCGTGTTGGACGGTTTTATTCCAAGTGGTGTACGTTTTCGGGTCCATTTGGATGATACGGATCGCTTTCCCGTTTTTCTTGAGTTCCGGGAATTGTTCCGTGCCTTCGAAAACGTTGTTGCTGTAGAGGACGCCCGGCGCCGGTTTTTCGCCCGAACCGATCTTCGGCCATTTGACGACGTCCGGTTTGACCGGATAGAGGCCTTCGCGGTTGACGATCGGCATCGCGTGGTAAGCGTTGTACTTACCGCGGTAGATCAGTTCCTTGTTGCCGTAAACGTCCATCAGGTACAGACGGAAGAACCAGTCGTGGTGCGCGCCGCTGTAGAGGTGGCCGCCTTCGCGAGCGCTGACGAGGAAGACTTCTTCGCTGAGCGGATACGGAGTTTTGTAGGCGTAAATTTTACCCGATTGGTGATAATCGACCTTCGCGGCGGGGTCTTGCGGACCGTTGCCGACTTCGGCCCAAGCGACTTCGCGGGTAACGCGGTCGAGGCCTTTCGGGTAGTTCAAACCTTCGGAGGGGTCGATGATCCCGATCGAGCCGTTGAACCAAGCGTGGTGGCCGAGACCGGTGAACATGACTTTGTTGCTCCCCGGGATGGCGCGGGCTTCGGTGAGGACGTCCGGCCAAGTCGATTGGTTGCCGTAGAAGGTTTGTTGGTTCGTGCCGTCCGGGTTCATCGTCCAGAGGGATTGGACGCGCCAGAGGGCTTTGTCCGTGTATTCCCAACGGGTGAAGATGACGCGACCGTCTTCGAGCATGCTCGGGAGGTATTCCGGTTCGCCGTTGGCCGAAATGACGTAAATGTTCTTACCGTCGGCGTCGCAACGCGAAACGGCGAAGGAGTGCGTCATCGGCATGCAGCGGACGTACGAGTGTTGACGGCTCGAGCAGAACGTGATTTTACCGTCCGGCGTGTAAACCGGGTCGAGGTCGTCGTAGTCGCCGAACGTCAATTGTTTCAGGTCGGAACCGTCGATATTGACTTCGTAGAGGTGGAACGACTTTTCGCCTTTCGGTTGGAAGCTGAAGAGGAGCTTCGAGCAGTCGTAGGAGACGTCCGGGCGCCAGAAGCTGCCTTCGTGTCC